>JAPLHL010000497.1 GCA_026389655.1 Chloroflexota bacterium | reverse complement strand
GCCTTCGTCCCCGTAAGCTCAAGGACTGCACCAAAGAGTACAAATGGAGGACGGACGAGGAGCTATGCCGGCTTGATGCCACTATCCCCGTGAGTCTCTCATACGCTGAATTCCTGGACCGCTACTCACTTGAGCTGGAATACCCTGGATTAACCTATACCCTGGCCGTTGATACACTTGAAGGAACGCATATCGGCGAATGCAGCCTTTTTAACATCGATTTCATAGACAACAGCACTGAGATAGGTATCCTTATAGGTGAAAGAGACTACTGGGGTCAAGGTTACGGAGCAGACGCGCTGGAAACCATCATGCATCATATATTCAGTACCTCTGATATAGAAAAAATAGTGCTGCGCACACTTGATTGGAACATCCGTGCGCAGAGGTGTTTTAAAAAATGCGGATTCACTTTTTCGGACAGTCTAATTATAGGTGAGTACCATTTCCTGGTAATGGAAAGCCACCGCCCGCAAAAACCGGAAACCTCTTAGTATACTATAAGCGGCGACTGATCAGTGATTACCTTATGTGTGCGTCCCAGCTTCCGGCGCAGCCTTTTAGGTAATGAGAACATTCCCTGGTGCGATATGCCGTCGTATGTTTGCAGACTGCCGGAAACCCTTTCAGCTATTCTCGAATTAATCTCCCTGGGACTGAGTCGTCCAGCATCTACTTGGTCAGATACCACGTGAAATCCCCACAGATCAACAAACGACGGTACGTAAACCTGGTAAGGACGAACATATTTAAAAATGCTCTTAAGTGTCCCATTGATCGCAAAAAAGTTATTCAGGTTAATCCATCCCGATTGGCCCGATTGTACTACCATAATTCCGCCCGGCGTAAGCTTATCTTTGACCAATTGATAGAACTCCTGTGTGTATAACATTTGGGCAGGTCCAGCTTCAACAGGGTCAGCCAGGTCTATTATAGCGACATCAAAACGGTCACGGGTATCAGCGATATATTTTCGTGCATCTTCGTATCTCAGCTCGGCCCTTTTATCATCAAATGAGCCCCGATGGAAGGTGGGCAGGTATTTCCGGCAAAGGTTAACGACCTCTTCATCGATATCGACCATCACAGCTTTCTTAACCGTCTTGTACATCAACACTTCACGCAAAGTGGCGCCCTCACCACCACCTGCAATAAATACGTTCCGGGGGTGTGGATGAGCGATCATCGCTGGATGCACCAGGGATTCGTGGTATATAAACTCGTCCTTCTCTCCGGATTGTATTTTACCGTCCAGTACCAGGCAGATCCCGAAAGTAGCCGTTTCCATTATCTGCGCATATTGAAATTTGGTAGTAGTATCATGAAGAACACGCTTTATGCCATGGATCTGCACCAGGTCTGTTGACAATTCATCAATTAGCCATTTGTTCTTATTGTGAAAACCAGTTTTTCCCATTATTTAACTTACTTCCACTTTATTTTCCGATATAATTCCCCGGTTTAATTCTATGTATGTGGTCGATTTGGCTTTGTGTGAATAGAAATGTGCGATTCTGCTATTATGATTACACCGCTGACTCCCTGGGGAGTAAACTGGTAAAACGAGTCCTTGATGACCGTAGCGCCTATCTTTGTGGCCACATCCGACAGGGCCTTTCTCAGATATTCGACATCGTTCAAAAGATCATGATTGCAGTCCATTAGTTCCAGCAATAAATGTTTCCCCAGGGCCAATTAGTTTTCCTCCTCGAAGATTGTCATATATTAAGAATGTATTAAAACATAAAAACTTACAAACAGAGCGTAATTTTATATTTTATATTGCCTAATTTCAAGAAAATGTACCCGTTTGGCTATTGACAAAGTCTATATGACCCTGTAAAATCGGTTTCAAAATCCATCTTAAGGAGGCGTATGCCGTGAGGAGAATTATTGGGACCCTCGTTGCACTCGTAGTGGCAGTATCATTGGTGCTGATACCTGTAGCCACAGTCTCAGCCGATCTGGGTAAATGCACTGGTTGGGACAAAGTTAAATGGGAAAACAACCAGAACTCCTGGAAGCTATATCTCCAGCACTGGGGAAGGACGCCTACCAGCGCCATGACCAGACTTGCTGGCCTTTGCGGCCCGGATAAACTTTGTTCCGGCGTATGCAATACCTCCAAATGTCCGATGCCCACTGGTTGCGACATTAAACAATGTCTTGGTGGTTGCAGCAACTGCAATACCGAGGCAGGGACTCTGGGATCGGCTTGTACTGATTCACAGAAATGCCTTAATCCGGCCACCGCACCGACCTCACTTCCGCTTGATGATTGTCCGCTGAATTGCCCGGCGAACACGACCACAGCTGGTGCCGGCACTTCCAAGTGCTCGGGATGCTGGGGCAAGAGCCTGTCTTTTGCCAACAAGAGCTGGGGCTCCGCTGATCTGGGCACCAACTCACTCATCAGCAACAACCAGATGAACCATTTTGGTACTGGTAAATTGGGCGGCGGTGACTGGGGTATCACAGGTAGCCCGCATCCTGAATGCTTGGCTCAGACCTGGGCACTCCAGAACAACCTTCTGGCCAAATGCAAAATCTGCAAGTAGCAGCAACTGAGAAGAAAATAAATAAGCGTCCCGATAATTCCGGGACGCTTATTTATTTGCCTTAAAAAGGTAATTAAATGAAACCGGAAGAAAAGCTACTTACGATATATAAGGCATATGGACAAATCGAGGCCGAGATCGTAAAAGGCCGTCTTAACGTAGAGAACATACCTGCCGTGTTGAAATATGAAAGCCTGGGTAGTGTGTATGGGCTGACTATTGATGGACTGGGGCAGGTGGAAGTATTGGTCCCTTTAAAATACGCAGAACAGGCCCGAGAAATACTGGGCCGTGACGCCGATCTGGAACCCGAGTGTCCGGATGCTACAGAGCCAGAGCAGAATTCAGAGCTTTAAAATCGAACCGGCTATCCAGAATGGATATCAATACCGTCAGTTTTTGCAGATGCTGAAATTTTGATTTGGCCAGCGCCTGCTCAATTGCTGAGACAATTTCATTAATATCTTTATTGACCACCATCACAGGCACTTTCTTATCCTCAGCCTTGACCATTACGGGCATTGAAGGCCTCTGTTTTGTGACTATCAGGCATTTTGTAGATGTATCAAGGGCCGCAAGCTGCATGTCAGGCCTTTCAGACCTTGTCACGACCGCTTTATTGCGTTTCCTGCTGTAATAATCTCTTGCCGAATCAGGTGTCATGGCGCCCAGCATGACATTTTCTACCAGGTCATTAGATTTTTCCCTGGAGGAGATTATCTCGGCTCCTAATGCTGCCGCAATCTCAGCAACACTGATTCCGAGAAGAGGCCTGGATTCAGGAAGTATCCCCAGAACATTCACTCCACGCGATTTAAAGTAATCTTCACATTGTGTCTTTAATGCACTTAACTTTCCTTCGGGAACCTGGTTTACTACGATGCCAACCAGCTTTTCACCGAACTTTTTAATAACCTGATCAACGTCGGCATCCCGGAAATCGGTAGTGTGGCAAATCAAGAGGATTACACGCGTATTAACTGTCTCGGCTATCGTGTAGCAGGCCAGAGTAGACACCTGGTCATTTTTCAAGCTGCCCGGGCTTTCAATAATAAGTATATCCCGGCCTGCCGCAACCCTATCGCAGGCTGACTTAATTTTGCCGGCAAAACTGTCAGCGTCTTCAGAAAGGTCATGCCACAATTTTTCTTGAGAAACATTAAAAGCGCAGACCTGCTGCTTATCCTCACCCAATTCGAGAGCTTCATTAATAAAAACAGCATCAGGGCAATCATCAGTAGACGTAGCTTCAGTCAGGTTGATCGGCTTAATATACCCTACTTTTTTGCCCGCATTAATGAGTTTCTTGCCGATACCGGCGCAAAGAGCAGTTTTGCCACAGGATTCGTATGATACAATTTGCAAAGTAGTCATGGTGCCTCCTGAATTTTAGCCAACGCATATTATACCATTCTTTACTTCTCGGTTGCATCGGAATATAATGACTTGAAAGTGCTAGAAAGCTGAGAGTTTTGCGACTCTCAGTTTTTTAATATTCGGAAGTTGGGAGGCTACCCCATGACACAAAAAAGATACGACATCACCCAGGAAGGCCTAGAAAAACTAAAGGCTGAGTACGAGCAGCTGATTTCATTTAGCCGCAAAGATGTGGCGGAGAAGATCAAGCGCGCCCGTGAAATGGGGGGCACTGAAAATAACGCCGAGTATGAAGATGCTAAGAACGAACAGGCTTTTATCGAAGGCCGTATAAGCTCGCTGGAAAATATTATACTTAATGCACGCATTATTGAAGGCCCTCATCTACCGGGTGTAGTAGAACTGGGTGATACAATACTAATACAGAACCAGGATGGCAAAATCGACCGTTACACTATTGTCGGTACAACCGAAGCGAACCCGGTCGAAGGTAAAATTTCCTGCGAATCGCCAGTCGGAAAGGCACTGCTGGGCAAAAAGAAGGGCGCCAAGGTCGAGGTCCGCACTCCCGCCGGTATAATGAAATTGCAGCTTATCGAAGTAAGTTGATCTTATGGCCGGCCAGGAACGCATCGAACAGCCGCGCCTGTAAATACTCTCCAGAATCATTAACCGCGGAATAAATCCTTATCCACATAAGTTTCACCGCACGCATACATCCAGTGAAGCAATAGAGCTTTTCAAAAAATCAGCAGGCGCCAGTCCCACTGCCTCCCCCCCAGAGGTAAGCCTGGCGGGACGGGTAACCGCAGCCCGGTTCATGGGCAAAGCTGCTTTTTTCGATATACGTGACGGATCAGGCAAAATACAGGCGTTTTTCCGCCGCGATTCGCTGGGTGATGAGAATTACGAACTGTTGCGAGATATCGACCTGGGCGATTTTATCGGGGTAAAAGGAACTCTCTTCAAGACCCGCTCAGGGGAAATAACAGTTGAAGTAGTAGATTTCACTATACTTGCCAAGTCCCTGATGCCATTGCCTGAAAAATTCCACGGGCTTGTAGACGTAGAAAAAAGATACCGTCAGCGGTATCTTGACCTCATTGCCAATGAAGATATCAAAGATCTGTTCGTTAAAAGAAGCAAAATAATCAGTACAATACGAAATTTTATGAACGGGCGTGGTTTTATAGAGGTGGAAACTCCGGTCCTTCAACCCATGTACGGGGGAGCGTTAGCGAGGCCTTTCATTACACACCATCATGCGTTGGACCAGGACCTCTATCCCAGAATAGCCCTGGAACTGTATTTAAAGAGGCTGATAATAGGCGGTTTCGATAAGGTTTTTGAGATCGGCAGGGTCTTCCGAAACGAGGGGATATCCACCAAGCATAATCCGGAGTTCACCATGCTGGAAAGTTATGAGGCGTACGCCGACTATCATGACGTGATGCAAATGACCGAGGAATTGGTCAGCATCGCAGCAAAAGAAGTACTGGGTACTACGGAGATCCCGTTCGCCGGAGAGATCATCAAGCTTGACCCTCCCTGGAAACGCCTCCCTCTAAAGCAGGCGTTGATTGACAAATGCGGGATAGATTTCATGGACTTTCCCGATGCTGATAGCCTGAGAGCAAAAATGGAACAGATAGGCATGCAGGTCGACCCACTTAAGGACCGGGGCCGTCTGATTGATGAATTACTTTCAACTTACGTGGAACCTGATCTCAAACAGCCGACTTTCCTGATTGACTACCCCATTGAGATGTCCCCGTTGGCGAAAAGGCACAGGAGTGATCCGGTGCTTGTAGAGCGTTTTGAAGCTTTCATAGGCACCATGGAAATCGCAAACTCCTTCTCTGAGCTGAACGATCCCCGAGAGCAACGCGAGCGGTTTACCCAGCAGAGACAGATGCACGCCGCTGAAGTAGAGCGGGCCATAGCTGCCGGAGAGCTTCCCGAAACCGAAATGATAGACGATGATTTTATAACTGCCATGGAACATGGCATGCCTCCCACCGGCGGCCTGGGAATCGGCATTGACCGTCTCATAATGCTGCTGACCGACAAACAGTCCATTCGGGAAGTGATCTTGTTCCCACAGCTCAAGACCAAGTAGAATGGGTGTGAAATGATTGATATTAAACTGATCCGGGAGAACCCGGACATTGTTATCCAGGCAATGCAGAAACGCGGGGAAGCTCCGTCCCTGATTACCGAAGTAATTGAGCTTGACAGCACTTACCGGCAGTTGCTGAAGGAAGCTGAGACGCTGCGCGCCAAGCGCAATGACGTGAGCAAACAGATAAGCAGGATGAAGGACAAGCCTGCTGACCTGATAGCTGAAATGCGGCAGGTGGGGGACAGGATAACGCAAATAGAACTCGAAGCCGGCCAAATAACAGCAAAACTTGAAGATAAGTTGTTGAGGTTGCCCAATCTGCCCGCGGCTGATGTACCTCAAGGCAAAGACTCCGCAGATAACGTGGAAGTGCGGTACTGGGGAAAACCGGGGAAATTCCCGTTCACCCCTCTCCCGCATTGGGAGCTGGGAGAAAAGCTGGGCATAATCGATTTTCAGCGTGGAGTGAAATTGTCCGGCACAAGGTTCTATGTATTGCGCGGGTCCGGGGCTCTGCTGCAGCGTTCATTGATCAGCTTTATGCTGGATTTGCATGTGAAGGAACATGGTTATACGGAAATATACCCGCCTTCCATGGTAAAAAAAGAATGTCTGGTGGGATCAAGCAACCTCCCCAAGTTCGCTGACAATCTTTATCATGATGCCGAAGAAGATTACTGGTTCGTCCCGACCGCCGAGGTACCGCTGACGAACCTGCACCGTGACGAAATCCTGCCGCCGGGTTCTTTACCGATTTGCTATGTCGCGCACACCTCCTGCTTCCGGCGGGAGAAAATGGCCGCAGGCAAGGACAGTCGTGGAATTAAGCGGGGACACCAGTTTGAAAAAGTTGAGGTGTACAAGTTCGTAGAACCTGAAACCTCGGAAAATGAGCTGGATAAACTGGTACATGACGCAGAAGATATTTGTCAGAAACTCGGACTCACTTACAGGGTCATTCAGTTGTGCACCGGCGATTTAGGATTCGCAGCTGTTAAAACCTTTGATATAGAAATGTGGGCGCCGGGATGCCAGGAATGGCTCGAAGTAAGTTCATGCAGCAATTGCGGCGATTTCCAGGCAAGGCGTGCCAATATACGCTACCGCCCGGATTCTGAAGCTAAACCGAGGCTGGTTCACACTCTGAACGGGTCCGGCCTGGCCCTTCCAAGAGTCATGATCTCCATTATGGAGAATTATCAGCAGGCAGACGGAAGTATCCTTGTACCGGAAGTATTAAAACCCTATATGAACATCGACGTAATTAAATAACCATCACCGCTAAAACGTGCACATTCCACGAAAACCAATATGCGCCCTCTCCCGATTTTTACTTCGTAGAGACCCTGCTCAAAGCTCACCTCTTGACATTGCCTTCAAATTCAATTTAAATATGTATAACTATACGGAT
>JAPLHL010000416.1 GCA_026389655.1 Chloroflexota bacterium | reverse complement strand
GTGAACTGGCTCCCAGGGATATCGTCGCCCGCAGCATACTGTTTGAAATGAGAAAGACAGGCAGCGACCGGGTATTTTTGGATGTCACCGGTATACCACCCATCACGGTCACCACGAGGTTCCCTCACATTTACCGGTTCTGCCTCGATCATGGCCTGGATATCTGCAAGGGGCTTATCCCGGTGGCGCCGGCCGCCCATTATTTAATGGGCGGGGTAAAGGTCAATACGTGGGTAGAAACGAATATCAGTGGGCTGTTCGCTGCAGGAGAGACAGCCTGCACTGGGGTACACGGGGCAAACAGGCTGGCCTCGAATTCCCTGCTGGAAGTTGTTGTGTTCAGCAAACGCATCATAGAAAAAACGCAGATGTCTAATAATCACCCTTCAACTACGGTGGCCGCCTCCCCGGACTGCCATGCCTTGTCCGCTCCCGCTGCCGTTGACGACGTACCCTTGCTGAATCTACCCAATTTGCAGTCGCTGCTGTGGGATGAACTCGGCATCGTCCGCTCCGGAGAAGGACTTAAACTGGCGGCAGGTGTTTTGGCCGCATGGCAGAATGTGCTGCCTCAACCAACTGACCGTCCCTCTTACGAATTGAACGCTCTGGTCGTAAACGCCCGGTTGGTCGCGGAAGCCGCCCTGCTCAGGGAGGAAAGCCGCGGTGCGCATTACCGTACGGATTTCCTTAAACCTTCGAACGACTGGCTGCGTCATACGGTTTTCAAAGTCAACTAATAGCAAATTAATGCGAAGGATCAAGGTAATCAAATGTGCGCCAGAAAAAAGATTAAAAAGCTGAGTAAAAGGGACCATAAGGACGAACGCTTGCAGCAAATTGTGATAACAGCTGCCGGACTGTTCTTCAAGAACGGATATGCACAGACTACAACCCGGCAGATAGCTGAAGCCTGTGGAATCAGCCAGGGTAATCTCTACTACTATATTAAGTCAAAAGAAGGGTTTTTTAACCTGTTCGTGGAAATGACGACAGCATCGTTCAGGACCTATGATAAGGAAATAAGCGGGCGACTCCCGCGTATATCCTATACCAGGGCGCTGAAAATGAAAATACGGGAAGCCCTTATTGGCCAGGATTCCATCCAGGATATGATGCTGTTCTGGTACCGTGAGTCCGGCACCATGAGCCGTGAGCATCTCGACCAGATAATAGAGATGGAATATGAGTCCATCGAACTGCTGACTAAGATAATCGAAGGAGGATGCAGAAAGGGAGAGTTCACCACTAGCGACCCCGGACTGGCTGCCTATCATATTACAATGCTGGAACACATGTGGTGTCTGAAACGCTGGCACTTGAGAAAACGTTATACTCTGGAAGAATATATCAGGAAGGTCCAGGACGCCGCCTTAGGTATGTTGCATGCAGGGGAAAGCAGTGCAAAGCCGCAAAAAAAGCGGTCAACCAGGGTAAAACGTAATAATCCTGCAAATACTGCCAGGTAGCGGATCCCAGGCGTATTCAGGTTGTTCAGCCGTTCTATATTACAGGGGCAGGACAATTGAATTGAGAGAAATCGACGTTAACAGGATCACAGAAGAAGTTGCCCGCTTATGCCGGGATGCCAACTATTCTTTGCCTGAAGACGTTTTCAATGCCCTCAAGCAAGCCCTTAAAACCGAGCAGTCCCCTGCGGGCAGGCAGGCGCTTGAACAAATTATCGAGAATGCAAGACTGGCCCAATCTGAGCAGCTTGCCATATGCCAGGATTGCGGCGCTACCGTAGTTTATCTTGAGATAGGCCAGGATGTACATATTATAGGCGGGATCCTGTACGAGGCAGTAAATGAAGGTGTGCGCCGGGGCTATCATGAAGGTTATTTGCGTAAATCCATGGTAAACCGGCCTTTTTCCTCGCGGGTCAATACCGGGGATAACACGCCTGCCGTTATCTATACTGATATCGTACCCGGTGATAAGCTTAAGATAACCATTGTGCCCAAGGGCGGTGGGAGTGAGAATATGAGCCGGCTTTTTATGCTCACCCCCTCCAGGAGCCGGCAGGGTATCATTGAATCAGTCGTCAAAGCAGTTGATGAAGCTGGCAGCAATCCTTGCCCGCCCATTATAGTGGGTGTGGGCATCGGAGGCACAGCCGAAAAGGCCATGGAGCTTTCCAAGAAATCGTTGCTGCGCAAAGTAGGGGAACATAATCCTGATCCCGAGACCGCTGAGTTGGAAAGAGAGCTTCTCGAGCGGATTAATGCTCTTGGCATCGGCCCGCAGGGTTATGGAGGAACGGTGACAGCACTGGGCGTCAACATCGAAATCTTCCCGGCTCATATAGCCAGCATGCCCCTGGCAGTTACCCTTCAATGCCACGCTGCACGCCATAAAGAAGCCCTATTATGACAACCGTGAAAAGAGGCCAATAGGAAAACAAATATGGAACCGATCAAAATAAAAGCGCCCCTGGATGAAAAAACGGTTGAAAAACTTAAGGCAGGGGACCACGTTTTTATCTCCGGGGTCATCTATACTGCCAGGGACGCCGCTCATCAACGTTTGATGGAGGCTCTGGATAAAGGCGTAAAGTTGCCATTCGACATCAAGGACCAGGTCATCTACTATATGGGGCCGTCACCGGCCAGGCCGGGACATATAATAGGGTCGGCAGGTCCGACCACCAGCGGTCGAATGGATTCCTACACGCCAAGACTGATAGCCTCTGGTCTGAAGGGAATGATCGGTAAAGGGGACCGCACACAGGCCGTGAAAGACGAAATGAAAAAGTACAAGGCGGTTTATTTTGCCGCCATCGGAGGGGCAGGGGCCCTTATCTCGAAGACAATAACAAAGTCGGAGGTCATTGCGTACGAGGACCTCGGAGCTGAAGCAATAAGACGGCTGGAAGTACAGGATTTTCCGGCGACGGTCATTAACGATATCTACGGCGGCGACCTTTACCAGGAAGGTAAAGCCAAATACAGGGTAAATACCGGCCGGGCGGGAAAATAAGTCTACACTCTGGTATAGTGTCTTGCTGCGCGCAGCATTTCAGTTGGACCGCTCCAGACATACGTAATAATTATCCAGGAGAACCGGATGAAAATACACGAATATCAGGCCAAGGCGTTGCTGTCCTTATACGGGATTCCTGTACCCACTGGTAAAGTAGCTGAAACGCCGGCTGAAGCCGGGCGGATCGCCTCGGAATTGGGCGGAACGGTGATGGTCAAGGCCCAGGTATACGCAGGCGGCA
>JAPLHL010000535.1 GCA_026389655.1 Chloroflexota bacterium | reverse complement strand
TCGGCGGTCTCCGGTCCCGCTAGCCCGGTCTATTTACCCAACAATAATATTGTAACCGGTTACTTACATGCTAAATTCCAACAAATTTGATGTCATTATCATTGGCGCCGGTATTGTAGGTTGCTATGCGGCGGGTGCATTGGCACAGCTTGGATATGACGTATGTGTGCTGGAGAAGAACGCTGAGGCAGGGTCCAAAAGCAGTTGCACTGGAATTATCAGCGGGGAATGCCTGGATCTTTTTCCCGCTGGCAGAGGCGCGGTACAGTTTGAGGCACATTCGGCGAAGGTATTCTCGCCTTCAGGTCAATACATCCGTATTGAACGCAATAGCCCGCAGGCGTATGTGATGGACAGGCCATCCCTTGACCGCTGCATGGCCCTGCAGGCGTTAGAAAACGGAGCCTGCTTGCACTTTTCTACACTGGCAACTTCAATCAAGGTAAATAGCCAATCTGCAGAGGTGCATGCTACCTGTCTCAACAAACCAGTGGTCTTTAAAGCAGGTATTATTCTCATTGCCGGCGGAGCGGGGACAACGCTTACCAGAGATGCCGGGCTCGGGCAAATACACGAGTTAGCACAGGGTGCCCAGGCCGAAGTGGCCTGCAAAGACCTGCCTGAAGTGGAAATATACTCGGGTGCCGCTGTAGCCCCGGGTTTCTTTTCCTGGCTGGTACCCACGGGCAAATCCCATGCCAAAGCCGGCCTGCTCTGCCGGGGAAACCCCCGGCCATATATAACAGCCTTGCTCAGCAGGCTGGAACAGCAGGGCCGGATCACCATGGAAAATCAGGATATAAAATACGGCGTAGTGCCATTAAGGCCACTGGGAAAAACATACGGAGAACGCCTCCTGGTAGTTGGTGATGCGGCAGGGCAGGTTAAGCCTACAACAGGCGGCGGAATATATTTTGGGACGTTGTGTGCGGGGATGGCCGTAACAACCATACATGAAGCTTTTAGCGCAGGAAACCTGTCAGCCAGAAGCCTTTCTTCATATCAAAAAAGATGGCATAAAATGCTAAAAGAGGAGCTCTCTATAGATTACTGGGCGCACCGCTTTTATCGTGGATTGGATGATAAACAGGTGGAACACGTATTCAATGTGATCGAACGTCACGGTATACATGAATCCATCCTTACCTCACCCGATATCACTTTTGATTGGCATGGCAAGGTAATATTTGATGCTCTGAAATACCGGTCGCTACAACGTTCTCTAGAAAAACTGGGGATGGCCCCGGTTCCTTCAGTGGCGGACGGCAAACCGCATAAAAGAACAGCTTGAGTCTGGAATCAGTAAGTCGTATGCTCCTATTTGCATTGTCGAGTAAGATGTGGTAATATTATTCAGAATTCAATACTTGTCTGAAAAGTGGGTCCTTGTACCCACTTTTTTATTGAGAAAAAACGGATAGCGAGGGAGACTGCTTAGATGGCCAAGACTGAGTTCATGAACGCCCTCATGCAGCTTGCGGCAGAAAAAAATCTGCCCAAGGAGATCGTCCTAACTGCACTGGAATCAGCAATGGTTTCAGCATACAGGAAGGAGTCATTCACGCATGGTGAGGATATCTCTGTCAAGATACACCCGCTCACGGGTGAGGTCAAGCTCACGCTGAAAAAAGTGGTTGTCGAAAAGACGGAAGACGAGTATCGTGAAGTCTCCCTTAAGGACGCTAAGAAAAAGGACAAGACCCTGACGGTTGGAGATACCGTAGTTGCCGATACGCCGCCTCCCAACGCGGGACGTATACCTGCGCAAATAGCCAAACAAGTCATTTTACAGAAGCTGCACGATGCTGAACGGGGAGCCATCTATGAGGAATTCGTTGGAAAGGAAGGCGAAATTATTACCGGCACAGTTCAGCGCGTTACTCCTGAACACGTGGTTGTTGATATCGGCAAGACCGAAGCTATCATACCACAAAATGAAAAAGTTCCAACCGAACGTTACCGGCAGGGACAGAGGCTGAAGCTTTACATTGTTGAAGTAGCCCGTACCACAAAGGGTCCGCAGATTATTGCATCCAGGGCGCACAGAAACCTGCTTCGTGACATGCTTATACTTGAAATTCCTGAGATTGCCAGCGGGACGGTTGAAATCAAGGCCGTCGCAAGAGAAGCAGGCTACCGCAGCAAAGTAGCTGTAACTACTCGACAAAGTGGAATTGATCCCGTGGGATGCTGCGTAGGTTTACGAGGCATCAGGATCCAAAACATTGTGAACGAGTTGAATGGAGAAAAAATCGACGTAGTGCAATGGTCAGACGATCCAAGACAATTTATAGCGAATGCATTGAGTCCGGCGCAGGTTCTCGGCGTTACTTTGAATGAGGGTGAGACAACTGCCCTGGTTAAAGTTCCTGATAAGCATCTTTCCCTTGCTATAGGTAAGGAAGGGCAAAATGTCCGCCTTGCCGCCAAGCTTACAGGTTGGCGCATTGATATTAAGAGTGCGACAGAACTCGACGCCAGGAAAGAAACACACAAAGTTGACACAGCCATGGCTGCTGAAGCAGCAACTGCCCCGGCGGAAGTTGAAGAAATGCCGGTATCTGCTGAAATGGTTGAGGACATTGTACCTGCCGAAGAGGCAGAGGAACTGCAACCGGTAGCCGCTTCGATAGGCGCAGAGGAACCGGCAGGTGCTACGGGCATTGAGATTCTTATGGCGACCGACGCGTCAACGCCTTCCAAGCCATCCAAGATCCGCTTCGCCGAGGATATAATGGCAGGCCGGGAAGGGAAAGCCAAGAAAAAAGAGGCCGTTAAGAAGGACGAAGCCAAAGAGACCGGCGCCAAAGCAAAGAAAACTAAGCATAAAAAGACCACGTACTACGAAGAAGAAGAACTTGAAAGCTGAAGATAACATACAGGCAACAAAACAGAAGTACGTCCCTGAACGTACTTGCATAGCCTGTCGTGAGACCAGGGGCAAGAGGGAACTGGTCCGCCTGGTTTGTTCAGGGCATATCGTAGAAGTGGATTCAAGGGGTAAACAACCGGGTAGAGGTGTTTACATCTGCCCGCACAAGGAATGCTGGGAAACAGCTTTGAAAAATAACCGCTTAGAATACGGACTACGCACAAAACTGTCCGCGGAAAACCGGCAGTTGCTGCTTGAGTACGGCAGATGTTTGCCGTAGAAGGAAGAATAGTTAATGAAAAACAGGCAAGAACAGGCAAGCCCGGGCGATGGCGGGTCCAAACAGACCTCGCCTCATATAGGCCTGCCCCCGGTTATTACCGTCAAGCAGCTTGCTGACCAGATAGGCGTTAGCGGCATTGAAATAATCAAACAACTCATGCGCAATGGCGTCATGGCAAATATCAACCAGTCTCTGGATTATGACGATGCGGCAAAACTGGTTGCAGATTTCGGCTTCAGCGCCATAAAATTAAATGTCTCCACACAGGCGAAGCAGGCTGTTGCTACTAAGGGAGCAAAATTACACCCCAAACCACCCGTAATCACAATTATGGGGCACGTCGATCACGGAAAAACCAGCCTTTTGGATGCCATCAGGCAGACCAACGTGGCCGGAGGCGAAGCCGGGGCAATCACTCAACATATCGGCGCTTACCAGGTTGATATGAAAGGCCGGAAAATCACTTTTCTTGATACGCCTGGCCACGAAGCTTTCACGGCTATGCGGGCAAGGGGCGCAAGAGCCACTGATATCGCTGTGCTCGTAGTGGCGGCGGATGATGGCGTGCAACCCCAAACCATCGAGGCAATTGACCATGCCCGTGCAGCCGGTGTGACCATTGTTGTAGCACTAAATAAAATAGATAAATCTGACGCCAACCCTGACAAGGTCAAGCAGCAACTGGCTGACCTGGGCCTTGTGATTGAAGAATGGGGTGGAGATGTAATTTGTGTACCTGTATCCGCCAAG
>JAPLHL010000148.1 GCA_026389655.1 Chloroflexota bacterium | reverse complement strand
ACAAACAACGTAGAGGCGCACCTTCAGAGACGCCCTCAATCTCCCGACACACTTTTGCCGGATAAAAAAGAGCGTCTCATGGATGAACGCGAACTGCTTTCCCTCGACCTGTCAGCACATCCGCTCGACTTCTGCAACCTGGAAAACGGCTTTACACGGATAAAGAACCTGACCCCACTTCCTGCAGGCAAAGCTGTAAAGATAGCGGGTTCCGTCATACGCTACCAGACGCCACCCACCCGTACAGGCAAGCGTGTGGTCTATATAATCATGGAGGACGGCACAGGTGTGGCAGACGTAACCGTATTCAACGATGTACAGGAAAGGTGCGGCAAGTACCTCTTCCGCTCCGGATGGCTGGAGGTGCAGGGCAAAATCCAGCGCCGCGGGCCTAAGTCACTGTCCATAATAGCAGATGAGGTAAGACCCCTGAGGAAGAACAAATAATGAACTGCGCTATTATCCGGTATTAACCTTCTCGCCCTGTCATATTGACAGGCGTTTTATGTCGTTCTATATTATTCATATGGGAAAGGTAATTCTCATCATTGCTTGTATCCTGCTCGTTCTGACCATAGCTGCCGGTTTCGTAATTCCCAAAATAAGCGACCTCATCGGACCAATTCTGATATTCGATATTATCGTGTTGGCGATCGGGGTGATTATGATTGCAAAAGAAACCCGCCCGCAACGTTTTTAATCTCCAGCTACCCATTTAATATCGTTCCCCCCTCTGAAAATATGCTAAACTTTTTGCCATGTATAAATGGAATGCAGCCGATTATCAGAAAAATTCAGAGGCCCAGCTCAACTGGGGCAGGGAACTCATCGCCAAACTGGGGGCTGCATGGCAAGGAGAATATACTTGATATCGGGTGCGGCGACGGCAAAGTCACGGCCGATATAGCGGCCCATGTACCGGACGGCAGGGTTGTTGGCATTGATAGCTCCTCAGCCATGATCGATCTAGCCTGCAAAACCTTTCCTGCCAATGATTTCCCTAATCTGCGCTTTTTTCAGATGGATGCCAGGGAACTCACGTTTTCAAATGAATTCGACATCATTTTTTCCAATGCCGTACTACATTGGATTGACGATCACCGCAAAGTATTGTCCGGCATCTATAAAGGATTAAAGACCCCGGGGAAAATACTGCTACAGATGGGTGGTAGGGGCAACGTGGCAGGGATGATGGCCGTAATGCAGTCTATAACGGAGAAGGCACAATGGAAAGCATATTTCAGCGGGTTCGTCTCACCTTACAACTTCTATGGCCCGGCTGAATACAGCGCATGGTTAAGAGAGATGCATTTTGAACCGGTGCGCCTTGAATTAATACCCAAAGATATGACTCAACGGGGACGGGAGGGGTTCATGGGATGGATCCGTACTACCTGGCACCCGTTCATCCAATGTGTCCCTGAATCAGAACAGCAGGAATTCATCAGGCAGGCGGTGGATTTATACCTTACCAATCATCCCATGGATCTGGAAGGCCTGGTTCATATTGATGCGGTCCGGCTGGAAGTGGAAGCGATAAAATAAAACCCCTCAAAAAAACCAGCACAGGATGCCTAGTGCGAGCGCCCCGTGCTGTTGAGAGGAGAATTCGAAAATGATTAAATTATTTTTACAAGCGTTACCATTATGACGATGATAAGGCCAAAGCAAACCACCATTGACAAGAAGAGAAAACGCACTTTCCAATCACTTCGTATACTACTGAGAATTGGTTTCATGATCTTTCCT
>JAPLHL010000291.1 GCA_026389655.1 Chloroflexota bacterium | reverse complement strand
CTGCTTCTTGATGACTCTGGGATAACTGGCACGGGTGACCCTTTTGGTTACTTTCAACAGCTCAACCTCATGCCACCATTGGTCGCCATAATCGAATAGATAGAGGAATTTCGATCCCCCATACAGCGGAATACTATCAATCCTGATACGAGAAGCCAGTTTATCATCTTCATCAGCTTTCAATCCAGGGGAATGATACTCACTCTCCTTATCGTACGGTCTGTTACTTAAAAAGAAGCTATACTGGTGTTCCTCAAAACGGTTAAAAGCTTTGAATATGGCTTTGTGTAAACTGGATAACATCTGGTTTTCTTTGATATCGATAATTCGCCAAATATCGGGTTTGTCTCTGAGCGAGACTTTGAAACGATGAATAAAGTGGATATCAGCCTTTTTTGAAGTATGTACCTTCACTTTGGCTACTCGCTTGTCCATTTTAGGGGATTTCTTGCTGAGGCTCAGTGCCTTTTTCAAAACATCTTGTGCTATTGGACTGATGGGATCTATACGTACTGCTTTTTCCGCATATTCAATCGCCTTGGTAATATTTGCTAAGCACAGATTAGCTACTGCAAGATCGGTCAATATGTTTGTATTATCAGGTGCTAAGCGGCTTGCCTGTTCGAGCAACATTAATCCCTTATCTGCATCGCCACTATTATATATTGCCCAACCTAGCCCGCGTAAATACTCACCATCATATGGCTCTTTTGTAACCGCTATCTCGAATTCTGGGATAGCCTTGTTCCATTGTTGTTTATAAGAGTAGATAAAACCCAGAATGTAGCGGTAGCCAGGTTTATCCGGCTTTATATTAATCGCTTTCTTAATATGGGCTTCTGCAAGCTCAAGCTTTTTTAGCGTGAGAAATAGATCGCCCAGATAGGCATTTGCATATTCAACAGCTATCTCATCGTCGGCGTATCTCAAAAGGATATAGTTATAGATTTCGATTGCTTTACTATGATTGCCGGACTCAATGTGCTGCCTTGCTTCGTCCCATATTGACTCTAATTCTGGTACGTTGTACTGAGTCACGTATTGATCCTTCCTAATTCAAGATAGTGTATTAAATAATACCACATGGAGAAAACGATGACTGTGGTCGTAATACACTTGCTATTAATCACAAGCTGAGTTGCCCAAACTGAGATGTAATTCTTAAAAGGCCTTCATTATTCCTTATTCAATTTACTCGTATTCTTTTTTCAAATCCCATGGTACTAACAATGAAAATTCATCAAGAAAATATCTCTGAAGGTAATTGGGCGCATCAAGTTATCAAGGCCGCTAAAATCCGCTATATGAAACAAATGGTAAGGCCAGTTAGACAACGTGAAGTGGTTGCCTTATTATGCTGCCAATCTTATAATGTCACTTAGGGAGGCAAAACTTGAATATTAAAGTTGTTTTAGAGCCATCCAAAGATGGTGGTTATACAGTATATACTCCCTCTTTACCTGGTTGTATCAGTGAAGGAGAAACAGAAGAAGAAGCCTTAACCAATATCAAAGAGGCTATTGAGCTCTATCTGGAACCCGTTGATGATGAGCTTTTTATCACAGATAGCCATATGGTTAAGGAAGTCGCTATATGAGCAAAGTCCCAAGCCTTAATTATCGTAAGGTAATCAATGCCCTGCAAAGAGGTGGGTTTGTTGTAGTAAGGCAAAAAGGAAGCCACATCAGGCTTCAGAAACGGTCTGCCGAAAAGGTTATTAAACTGGTCGTACCTGCACATACCCCAATTAAGCGCTCAACTCTATCAAAGATCATTAAGTCAGCAGAACTTTCGCTTGAAGAGTTTCTAAAGCTGGTTTAGGGTAATTGACCTTTCCCCATTAAACAGCAACAGGCTTATTTAGCTACCACTTCAGAACAAGGGATTCCCGTATCTAATACTAACAGACTACACGACAATCGATGCCCAACCCCCCGCATTTTGAGACAAATTCCCTGCTGGTCCGATAGAAGAAATCATCGCTGAGTCCTTCATTCAAACCAAACTTCTTGTACACCCAATCGGCATGGTGGTAATTCATCCGGTCAACAATTATATAATCAACATTCCCTGCTAACATGGGAACAAGTCCCTCTGCGCCGGGAAGCATGGGGGCAACCATGGCGTAAGTCCTGATACCTTCTTTATGTAATTCGACCAGTGCCTTAATTCGGCTCTCAATTGGCGGCGCATGGGGTTCAAACAGTTTTCTAATCTTATCATCCGAGGTAGTAATTGTGAGTCCAACCTCAAGATCATTCATTTTTTTGAATATATCGATATCCCGCAGGACCAGCGGGGAACGTGTTTGGACTGTTACCGGCCAGTTATGCTGCTGGAGTATTTCCAGACATTGCCGGCTCAGTTTATATTTTGATTCAAGCGGTTGGTACGGGTCGCATACTCCGCTTACCCAGACCCTGCCCGGTTTCTTCCGGGTTATTTCTTTTCGTAACAGGTCAGGTGCGTTGACCTTGACATCGACAAATTCGCCCCAGGGTTCTTTATGACCAGTGAACCTTTTCATGAAACGCGCGTAACAGTAAGAACAGGCATGCTGGCAGCCTGTATAGGGATTAATAACATAATCATAGACCTGGGATACAGACAGAATGGTTTTTGCCAGGACTTCCTTTACAATCACTTATTCCGCTCTCTATAATCTAGTCAACCGCAAAATTCTCGGATTTAAAATTGCTGTAATATCTTCCATTTTGAGCGGTGAAACGGAGTACGCAGTAATCCGGATCAGTTACACCCTTCGGATAATACAGCTCATCGCCATCCTTCCAGATGCTTTGCCTGGATGCGCTGTCACGCAGGACTTTCATGGTGCCTCGAAGCATAACACCCCTGAAGAAGCGTTTATCGAAAAAATACACACAGGCTTTAGGATTTTTAGTATATTGCTTTACTCTCATCGAGGATGTGTTGGTTGTGAAGAAGAGGTGCTTTATCCCTTCTCTTTTCCTTGGTGGAAGCATTGCCTTTGAATTGGGGAACCCATCTTCATCAACCGAACTGATAATAGAAACGCCTGCTTTATCGATTAGATTACCGATTGTATTACTCGCATCCCTCATTCTTCTTGTTCTCCTTCACGTTATTATATGAAATAGCAAGGGTCCTTGCATGCTGTGTATATTATTGACATGTTATGGTTGAAGAATGGTGGAGATAGTTTGATGTTACAGAGGTTATTGGGACATACCACGCTAGTAATGACGAATAGATATTCTCAGGCAGTTGGATGCTATGATGCAGTAGAGGCACATAAACGGTTTAGCCCGGTGTGAGGTGGACCCCATCAGTAGGACAGGATAGGGGCCTTTCTAAGAGAGAGTCCTGCCATTCCTACAGTGTTTGTTATCAAGGATTCTACCACGTTGGTACAAGTATTCTCCACGGCACCAGCGTACACCTCCGCTGGT
>JAPLHL010000401.1 GCA_026389655.1 Chloroflexota bacterium | reverse complement strand
TCAATTAACTGGAAAAGGAGTGGACCTAAAGTAATGAAAGTCGTGTTTCTGGAAGATGTATCTGTTAAGGAGAAAAAGGGAGATATAAAAGAGGTATCTGCTGGTTATGCCAGGAATTACCTGCTGCCCCGGGGTCTGGCATTGCCCGCAACCCAGGGAGCCGTGAAGGCCGCGCAAAAGATAACTGAGGAAAGGGAAAGAAAGCGTGCCAGGCAGCATGATGAATATATTGAACTGGCCAAACAGATTAGCGGCAAAGTGTTAACGTTTAAAGGCAAGGCCAGTAGCAAAGGGACCCTGCATGGTTCAATTACTACTGCAGATATCGCTGATCAGCTTTCAAGGTCGATCAATGTAGATGTGGACAAGAAAAAGATCGCACTAAAAGGCTCTTTGCACAAAGTCGGCAGTTATGAAGTCGATGTAGTTTTTGCTAAAGATGCCGTGGCCAAGATAACAGTCATTATTGAAGGAGCGTCAGACTGAATTAAATGAGAGAAGCCCTTCCTCCGTATGATCAGGATGCTGAGGAGGCAGTCCTCGGATCGCTTCTGATAGATAGCGAGGCGATTACAGATATAGACACTGTAATTGGCGCTGAGGACTTCTTCAGTGAGCAAAACCAGTTGGTTTACGGCGCGTGCCGCAACCTCTTCCTGCGTGATGAGGCTATAAACCAGATTACGGTGGCCCAGGAATTAGTGCGCCTTGGGAAGCTTGATGACATTGGAGGTGCTGCATATCTAAGCCACCTTGTGGCCATAGTACCCACTTCACTGCATGTCAGGCACTACGCTCAGATTGTATTCCGGCTGTCCACTATGCGGCGTCTTATAAGCGCTGCCGGTCAGATTGAGTCCATCGGTTATAAAGCTGATCCTGACGTTGATCTCGCCCTCACTAAATCTGAAGACATCATTTTTAAGCTGAGGAATAAGCAAGGGCGAGGTGAGTTTGTTCCCATACAGGATGCCTTAAATACATACTTTGAAGAAGCCGGTAAAACCACTTACGAAAGTGATATCCAGAACGTAAAGACAGGGTTTAATGCTATAGATAATGCTTTGGGCGGTTTACAGCGTTCGGAGCTGGTGATCCTTGCGGCCAGAACCAGTATAGGTAAAACGAGTCTTGCCTTGAATATTGCCCGCAATGCTGCTGTCAGTCAGAAGGCCTGTGTAGCCGTATTTAGCCTGGAAATGTCCCGCCGTGAAATAATTCAGCGGTTGCTTTCCAGCGAATCCAATATAGAATCTCAGCACTTCCGCAAAGGTCGTTTTTCAGATTTGGAGGAGAAACTCTTGCAAAGGGACATAATTCCCAGGCTTGCTGATACTTCAATTTTCATTGATGATTCGCCCAACATGCGCATTAGCGAGATTCGCAGTAAAGCCAAGCGCCTTCACCTTAGACGGAATATTGATATGGTGGTACTCGATTACATACAGCTTGTACGCGGTGATTCCAGGAATGATAACCGGGTACAGGAGATTACTGAGATCACCCAGTCGCTCAAGGCCCTCGCACGTGAAATTGATGCGCCGGTTTTGGCCCTGTCACAGTTGAGCCGTAATATAGAACACAGGCAAGCAGGAAAAGGGCAGAGGCAGCAGGTCAAACCCCAACTGTCCGACCTTAGGGATAGCGGTAGCATTGAACAGGATGCAGATGTTGTTATGTTTATACACAGGTGGGATAAGATTTATACCACAGAAGAAGATTGGGTCCGCGATTATGGAGAGGAATATCCTTATCCTAAAGGTATTGCCCAGATTATTATCGCTAAAAACCGTAATGGTCCTACTGGTGAAGTCCCGTTAAGGTTTATTCAGGAAACTACCAAATTTGAAAATATGATAGTTGAGGTCGGCGCGATCTTACAATGATTTGCATGGGGCAGTAAGCTATGAGTGAAGCTAGTTTCAATGGTTTTCCTGCAAGGGCGGAAGTGACCCCATTGCCCAATATTTTCTTTACTGAAGTCCTGCCACATATCGAAGATCTGGCAGAAGCCAAAACGGTAATGCAGGTATTTTTTCTGCTCAGCAGGAGGAAGGGATATCCCAGGTTTGTCAGTTTTAGTGAGTTGAACAGCGACCCGGTTATTGTAAAGGGCTTGCGCAACCTGGCTCCTGTAACCGATGACCTGCTGAAACGTGCTCTTAAATTAGCTGTACATAATGGAATTCTGCTTTATATACCGGTGGATATGGACGGTCGATCCGAAGATCTCTATTTTATTAATAACCAGGCGGAAAAGGATACCATAGCGAAAATTGTCCAGGGTACCCTGAAGATACCCAATGTCTCCATCCGCCAAGAAGAGAAACCGGAAGTGGAACAACCCTCCGATATTGGTAGTCTCTATGAGCAGAATATAGGGATGCTCACCCCAATTATAGTGGAGGAATTACAGGAGGCCGAGCATAGATATCCGGCAGAATGGATACAGGAAGCTTTCAGGGAAGCGCTGACGGCCAACGTCAGGAACTGGAAATATATTCATAGTATATTAAAGCGCTGGGAGAGAGAAGGTAAGAAAGATGGAAAATCTGTCCGAGATTCTCGGAAAGAAAGAGACCCTGACAAATATATCAGGGGAAAATACGGACACGTCGTCCGAGGATAATTCTGCAAAACCCGGTGATGCCGGTGAAAGGACTATATGCCCTGTATGTCGCGGCACTAAGTTCATTCACCCTCTGCTGCCTTCAGGCGAGCCTGATTACAGCCGATTGGTATCCTGCAGTTGCGCCAGGAATGAGATAGACGGCAAAAGAATGCAGAGGCTACAGGCTATCAGCAATCTCGGGAATCTCACCAAACTGACATTCGATAGTCTTATTCCGGCAGGCCGCAGCAACGATCTTATCTCGCAGAAGTTATTTCAGTTGACGCTGGATGAGGCGCTCAAATTTGCAGAGGAGCCACGGGGATGGCTGGTTATAGCTGGTCCTGTTGGTAGCGGTAAGACCCACCTGGCGTGTGCAGTTGCAAACTATCGCATAAGCAAAGGCCATCCTGCATTTTATATTACGGCTGCCGAATTGCTGGACCATTTGAGATCTGCTTTCAGCCCCGGCAGTGAAATAGAATACGATGAGTTATTTGAGCAGATCAAAGATAGCCCCCTGTTGGTGCTAGACAACTTGAACTACTCTGCTACTACGGCCTGGTCGAAAGGCAAACTCGACCAGCTTTTGGAGCATCGATTCAATAGCAAATTGCCGACACTGGTTACCACAAGCATGCCGGTCGAAGAATTTGAAAACGATTACGCAGGGCATATAAATGATCCCGAGTTCAGTAAGGTGCTGATACTGAAAAAACAGTCTTCCAGCCTGCAAAGCATTGACAGCCTTGACTTGCCTCTATTAAAAAAAATGCGGTTTGATAATTTTGAGTTGAATTTGAGTTTGCAGGATAATGAACGGCAGTCTGTTGAAATGGCCTTTAATTGTGCCAGAAACTTTGCGGCTGACCCGCAGGGATGGCTTGTTCTGCAGGGTTATAACGGATGCGGCAAGACGCACCTTGCGGCTGCTATAGCCAGCCAGTTGAGGGAATCGGGCAAAGAGGTACTTTTCATCGTCGTGCCTGACTTGCTCGATCATCTGCGTTCATCCTTCGGGCCCGATAGCCGTGTTTCCTATGATGCTTTGTTCGAAAAAATAAAGAAGATCCCGGTGCTTGTGCTTGACGATTTCGGGGAACATTCGGCAACTTCCTGGGCCCGGGAGAAGCTGTATCAGCTGATTAATTACCGTTATAATGCGCAACTGGCTACGGTAATTACAACGGTCCTCTCGCTTGAAGACATGGATGGCAGTGTCGGTTCCCGCCTGGCTGATCTCAAGATTGGTACTGCTCTCAGGATACAAGCTCCTGACTATCGTGATCAAAAGTCGACCAGGGCGCAGCGTGCCCGTCCGAAGCCCAGGAACTAAAGGTATCCCGCATGATTTTTGAGGCCGTCTAATTTTCCTGTTAAAATACTTTTTAACGCGAACGTGTTGTATACCGTAATAAATCAACCCGTACTTGTATTAAACGAGAATTACCTGCCTCTGAATATCTGCAAAGTGCGCAGGGCTGTGGTACTTGTGCTCATCGGTAAGGCTGAGGTAGTGGAAAATGGGCGTGGTTATTTTTCCGCTTCTTCTGGTAGTTACGAGATACCTTCAGTCATCAGATTAATCTACTTGATACGCAAACATTCTCATCCGCGCAAGATGACCAAGCTGGAAATTTTTAACCGTGATAAATATATCTGTCAGTATTGTGGCAGGGAAGCTAAAGAGCTTACTCTTGATCATGTTGTCCCGAGGAGAAATAAGGGTGAGCACACCTGGGAAAACGTTGTTACTGCCTGCATCCCGTGCAATAGAAGGAAAGCGGGAAGGTCTCCGTCTGAAGCCAGC
>JAPLHL010000151.1 GCA_026389655.1 Chloroflexota bacterium | reverse complement strand
GGGCGCTTTCAAATTGTTTATTAAATTAATCAATTGTGGCATTAGGTTCACTGCCAAACAAGGCGCAACAGGCTAACTTTAATGAGCCTATGGGGTCTTTAATAAATGAGCCGGTAAGTAACATTGAAGCAGAAAATCGTGCGGGGCCATGCCGCGTCAGGCCATAATTTGGTTCGTCTTTTTGAAGATATCGGTTTATTCAGGAAAGCGGGAGCCGTAATGAGCTCCCGCTTTCAAAATAACCAGTATTAGTTGTTGCTTACCTTACTTTACTTTCCGGAGAAGTCCGGACGGACCTGGATGCAGCGGATATAGAAGCGGAGATGAGTATAAGTTACAGAATTGGCGACAGGTACCAGGCCAGTATTTCCCTACCCCACAGCAATGCAGCTATTCCGCCCAGGCATAGAAATGGGCCAAAAGGCATAGGGTCCTTGCGCCCGCGGCGCCTGGTTAAAAGCAAAATCCCCGCCACCAGACCTCCGCCGATTACCCCGATAAAAAGCGCTACCAGGACGATGGGGAAACCGGTCATCATCCCAATAAGTGCCGCCAGCTTTACATCTCCAAATGCCATGCCTCCGCGTGAAATAATAACCACCAGCAATAACAGTATAAACCCCGTCAAACCGCCTAATATGATATTGATAAGGTAATTGTGTGTAAGCATAAATATCCCTGATGCGGGAAAAGCAAAAAACCAGTGTGGTTTTACATTAATAAGCATAATGGCCAGGGAAATAAGCAGCACTATGATGTATCCGGGGTATGTGACAACGTTGGGAAGAAGCATTTGTTCGATATCAGTCACCAACAAGATCAGCAAAAGCAGGCAGTAGATGACAAGCACCGATAGCTCCCAGCTAAAACCATATTTCCATAGCAGGTAAGCCATGAGTAAGCCCGTACCAATCTCCACCAGTACGATATGAATTGGCAGCGGCTTGCCGCAATTGGGGCATTTATTTCTTGCCAGCAGGTAGCCAACGACAGGCAGCATAAGCAAAGGCCGCCAACTGACAGAACAATTCCTGCAATTCGAGAAAATAAACGCCCTCGGCTCCCGGGTCAATCCCCCCGCAATATAATTGACCAGGCTGCCGCAAAAAAGCCCCAAAATAAAAAATAACAGGTAACAAAGGTACATTAACATTAATGTATAGCCGGGACAGGGTCTTTTAGTTGACCACGCCTTGCATCAGGGTTTTTTGGAAAGATCTCTCCAGGCAGCCAAGGCAAATACTATGGCCAATAACGCAAATGCTACCGCAGTCCAATAATTTTTATCCAGAAATGATCCTGCAATTGCCCCGTATATAGCAGCCACAGACCCGAAAAACCATACATACTTCATTCGGCAGCCCTCCCTTTTTCCTAATAATGCCCTAAGTATTATCAAACGTCAATAGGATGAGGTGATTTCAAAACAATTTTGTGCTACGATATTTATGTCACACTAATTTATATTTTATTGTGACATTTAAATATGAGTTATTCATTTTCAACGCCATTTCTCAGGAATTTAGTCAATAATTCCTATGCCTTTTTCTGGCCTGTATATGAAGGCACTCCCAAAATAACTGAAAAAGAACGAAGAAGACTGCTATCCGTTATAGGCGACCGGGGTCTGGAAGAAATCGACGAACGGCCGCCATTCCTTTTATGCAAAGGTAACAGAAAGCGGTATTATGCTCCCTTGAGGAAGAACCCAACCTTGCACCGTTCGTTCTGTGAAATCACAGATAATGAAGACATCATTGAATTCGCAGCTAAATACGGTATGCTGGGTTTCACCAGGTCATACGAGGTCCGTAAGAGGGATGGATCACAATCCTCAGCAATGTTTATCGAATCAATAGCCAGGTGGAAATATGAACTGGCAGATATGAAGCAGTTGGTATACCTGTGGGAATTGATAAGGAACAGAAGGCTGTCACTGCTTGGAGCGCTCATGGACAGGGAAGACAACGGCATCTATATCACACTGGGTAAACGCAAGGATGTGATAGACGATAACAACTCTCCCCTGGCACGAAAATGGGACAGGGAAGGAGAGCAACCGCTGGAAGCAGCACTCCAGTATCTTACGTCCAGCATTAATAAAAAAGTAACGGGGAGCGTTTTCCCCACTGCGCTTCCTTCGTACCAGAAGAAGGTCTACCTCCTGCCGCGCAACCTGATGGCTGGCATGTGGCTGATGTTTTTGTGGGAGGTTATCGGCGAGGTCAGGCCCCACCGGTGCCCGGGCTGTGACGAATGGTTCGACCCTAGACGCAGCACCCGCATCACCTGCGGTGACAGGTGCCGGAAAAGGATGTCACGGCAAAAAGCTAAACATCGAGAAGCTCTAAATTAAATAGAAAGAAACGCTAAACCCTAATTATTAAATCCTTAACAAATTCAAAGTTCCAATGTCATCCCGATGTAATCGGGAGCTGCTGCATGGTTATATATAGGCCAGAAGATCACCACGTCGCTTCGCTCCTCGTGATGACATATTTCATATAGATTTTCTTCATTTACTCAGGGCTAGAGTTTAAAGATTGGTATTTGTTTATTAAGAATTTGGAATTTATCCTCTGAC
>JAPLHL010000075.1 GCA_026389655.1 Chloroflexota bacterium | reverse complement strand
CCTCACTAATAAATGATGCTCATAGTTAATAACGCCCAAAGACCAAAAAGGTTTACTAAAATAGATTTTTCTTTATAATTTAGCCCTATGAATATTTTTACAGTAATTATCCTGGCCGCCATACTTCTACCATTTATATTGGACCTGGTATCCAGCAACTTGAATTTAAAAGCTTTGCAGCTCAATCCTCCATCGACCCTTAAAGACATTTATCCCCCTGATAAGTACCGCAAATCGCAGGAATATACGCGTGAAAGCACTCATTTCAGTTTTGTTGGCAGCACCTTTGGCATGGTCTTGTTGCTGGTATTCTGGTTCGCTCACGGTTTCAACTGGCTTGACCTTGTGGTAAGGAGTTGGGGGTTCGGTGACATTATAAACGGGCTGCTATATACAGGCATCCTCATATTGGCCTACGGTCTCATAATGCTCCCTTTCAGCATATACGCCACGTTCGTCATTGAGCAGCGTTATGGGTTTAATAAAACAACGCCGGAGACTTTCATTGCAGATATGCTAAAGAGCCTCTTTCTAGCCGTCCTGCTGGGGGCGCCTCTGCTGGCCGCCATACTTGCACTGTTTGAAATCACAGGTCCTCTCGCATGGCTTTACTGCTGGGCGGCAGTGACCGCTTATTTACTCGTCATCGAATTTATTGCCCCCAACTGGATAATGCCGCTCTTTAACAAATTCACCCCACTTGCAGAGGGTGAACTGAGGACGGCTATCTTCGACTATGCAAAATCGGTGAATTTTCCCATCAATAACGTCTTTGTAATAGATGGCTCGAGGCGTTCAAGTAAGTCCAATGCTTTCTTCACCGGTTTCGGAAGGAATAAACGGATAGCTCTTTTCGATACATTAATAGCTCAACACACCGTGCCCGAACTTGTGGCCGTGCTTGCACACGAGATCGGACATTATAAGAAAAAACACATTGTCCAGGGGCTGATAATCAGCATCCTGCATTTCGGCCTGCTTTTCTTCCTTTTATCGATCTTTATCGATAGCCCGGGCCTTTACCAGGCGTTTTACATTGAACAACCTTCTATCTATACAGGCCTGATTTTCTTTGGGCTTCTCTACACGCCCATTGAACTCGTACTCTCGATCTTATTGAACATGCTTTCGCGGAAAAATGAAGCCGACGCCGACCGTTTTGCAGCGCAGACCACACCTGAACCTCACATACTCGGGGACGCTCTAAAAAAACTTGCGGCCGACAACCTGTCCAACCTGACCCCACATCCTTTATACGTATTCCTGTACTATTCGCATCCCCCTCTACTTCAGCGTACCCAGGCTATAATATCCATCAGCCGATCTGCTGACCATTGACCGGCCAATACATTTGTTAATTCCATCTTAATTTAATATAATCACCCTGGTCTTTTACCCGTAGTTCTCCCGTTTTAATCATTCTGCAGTTTCTAGAGAGTGTTTCTATTGACAGGAAAGTACGACCTGCTTGATGCCATTTTTCACCCGAAGAGCATAGCTTTTGTGGGGGTGACTACAAGCAACCCGCTGCATTGGACCAGGACTTTCTGGGATTCTGCCCGCGAGTTTCAGTTCGAGGGGCCGATGTATCCGGTCAACCCTCGCGGCGGGGAACTTGACGGTTACAAAGTATACCGCTCGGTGGACGAGATACCTGGAAACATCGATTATGCTATCTGTACAGTCTCGGCAAAAATTGCCCCGGAAATTGTGCGTAAATGTGCCGCCAAAGGGGCAAAGGCAGTTCACTTTTGCACAGCCGGTTTCGCTGAAACCGGGGGTGCGGATGTAACGGAACTGCAGCAAGAACTGGTCGCTACGGCCAGCGAGACGGGAGTAAGAATAATAGGTCCCAATTGCATGGGAATATATTGCCCGGAATCCCGCCTTTCTTACGATACCTGTTTTTCCAAACAAAGTGGCAACGTGGGTTTCATCAGCCAGAGCGGTGGCAATTCCATCTACACGATAAGAGAAGCCAATTGGAGAGGGGTAAAATTCAGCAAAGTTGTCAGTATCGGCAACGCCTGCGACCTGAATGAAAGTGATTTTCTCGAGTACATGATTGAAGACCCCCAAACCAGGATAATTGCACTCTATCTGGAAGGTGTCCGCGATGGAAAGAGGTTCCGCCAATTGTTGGAGAGAGCATCCCTCCAAAAAACCGTGGTGATGGTGAAGGGGGGCGGCGGTGAAGCCGGAGCGAGGGCAACAGCATCGCACACGGCCTCGTTAGCCGGAAATGACGTCATATGGGATGCGCTATGCAGGCAGCTTAACGTTATCAAGCCTAAGAATATGGAGGAGATGGTGGATGTGCTGACTACACTGCGATTTATGCCTGCTTTTAAGGGCCGTAATGTGTTACTGGTGGGTCCTGGCGGGGGCGCCAGTGTTATGCTTACGGACGAGTTCGAAAGGAGGGGTTTCAAGCTGCCGGCTGTAACCGACAAAATCAGGGAAGAGCTCCTCGGTTTCAGCCAGGCCGCAGGAAACATGTTGTTAAACCCGATCGACTACTCCCAGAGCATGCAGGACCCGGGAAGCATGCACAAAGCTATTCAGCTACTAACTAAATGGAAAGAAGTAGATTTTTGTGTCGGGTTTTTCCGTCCCAGCCAGATGACCAACGGTTTCTTAGACATGGTGCGCAAGGCTGATGATATGGTCAACCAGGCTTTTAGTGCCTCCTTTAAACCGGTAGCCTACATAGTAGAAAGCGCAGTAACGGCAACCCGACAGGCTATCGCATTTGAAATGGCACAGAAGGTAGTAGCATCAGGAAAACCGGTATTCTACTCGTTCGCTGCAGCCGCTGAAGCGCTACGCCTCGTTGCAGACTACAATAAACGTAAAATCAGCAGGCTATAAGCGGACAAATTACGTATAGAGCATGCCACCGTCGACGATGACCGTATGACCGGTCACGTATCTTGAAGCATCCGAGGCCAGGTAGACTAAAGTGCCGACCATATCCTCCGGATCGCCGATGCGAGCCATCGGTATCCTCAATAGAGCCTGCTCTTCCAGTCCCGGCCGTTCTGCCAAACCGGAATCTAACAGCTTAGTATGTACAAAACCCGGAGCCAGGGTATTTACCCTGATATTATAGGGCGCCAGTTCCCGGGCCATGACCCTGGTTGCCATCACCACTCCAGCTTTGCTGATAGCATAGACTCCGTTATCCTTTTCGGGTAAAAAGCCATCCGTAGAGGCAACGTTTATAATGCATCCGCCACCCTGCTCCTTCATATGCTTAGCCACCGCCTGGCTGAGAAAAAAAAGACCCCTCAAATTAAGGGACATTATCGTGTCCCACAATTTTTCGTCCGTTTCGAGAAAAGATGCAAAAACAGGGCTGGTGCCGGCATTATTAATTAGAATGTCTACCTTGCCGAATGCCGCTTTGGCCGTGTCCGCGACTTTTCTGACGTCCTCCATTTTACCCAAATGTGCGCTAATGACCAGCGCCCTCCTGCCCTCACCTCTTATCTCAGATGCGACCTTCTCCAGGTCCTCCACTTTACGGCTCGTCAGTATAATATCAGAACCGGCTTTGGCAAAAGCCAGGGCAGTAGCGCGTCCAATGCCCCTGCTGGCCCCGGTGATTAACGTAACTTTGTTTTCCAGGGAAAACTGCTTTAAATCAGACATATCAAACCCCTCCAGGCTATCCTCTACATATTAACACATCACTTTATGAAGCTTGCGCCGTTTTGTCAAGCTTGTCCGTATTTTGATAAGATGCACTCAGGACGACCATACAGGAGGCCATAACATGTGTGACACTATAGTAGCCCTCGGCTCGGCCACAAGAGACAGAGTGGTGCTCTTCGGTAAAAACAGCGACAGGGAACCCGACGAAGTCCAGAACATAATCATTTACCCTCGCCGCCAACACAAAGAAGGCGAAATGGTCAAATGCACCTATATGTCCATACCGCAAGTTACAGAAACTGCTCGGGTCGTGCTTTGCCAACCGTTCTGGATGTTCGGCGCGGAGATGGGAGCCAACGAATATGGTGTCGTCATCGGAAAC
>JAPLHL010000483.1 GCA_026389655.1 Chloroflexota bacterium | reverse complement strand
GATCAATAAAAATAAATAGTTGGAGGTTAATTAAAATGGCAATAGATCATCCCATCGTAATTCAGACTACTTTATCAAAGGAAGAGTGCCCATCTTGTCATGCATACCGCCCTATGTTGATTGAGTGTATCCATAGCCCTGAACCGGCTAATCGGGTCATATTCGGGATCATCATAGAAAACTGCCCATACTGTAAAGCATGGGCAGATGCCAGGGTATTAAAAAAGGTTTAGTGTCTCGGCCGGGTCGGGAAGGGCCCGGCCACCAAATTAATTATAAAGGAGTTTATCGAAAATGTCAGAAGAAAAACAGCATTTTCACGTTGAGATTAACAGCATCAAAGTCGAAGGTATGATGGTTAAGTTCAATATCTTCGCAGATACGCTCGCCCAGGTAACCGCAGACTTGGAAGCCGTTATCGCCTATGTCACGGGCAATGCCCCTATATCGTCAGCAACGTCAGTAACGGCAGCAGTACCCGCCCATGCCTCAAAGTCAGCGCCGGCAGCGAAGCCCCCGGCAGTAAAGAAGCCAGCGCTGGCCGCCGTTTGCTGCGCCTGCGGCAGCGACTCCCTCGAATGGGTATCAGGTACACGCAAAGATAACGGTAAGTCCTTCGCAGCTTTCAAGTGTCAGGAATGTGGCAAGTGGCAGCCCGAGGCGAAGCCATGACGTACGTCTGCCCTTACTGCAAATGGCGATTATCCGAGCCAGACCCGGCGGCATACTCCGATACGGAGCAGGGCCAGGATGCCCTTGCGGCGGATTACGCCTACTTTGAGCTGGAGAAAAAGCAGCATGATTGCAACGGCCTCCTCATAAGATCGTTACCGGCGCCGCAAGAGGAGTATATGCCGTTATGAGGTTTTGGTTTTTTAACAAAAGATCGGAGGTGGCCCCCAATGCCGCCCTGCATCCTGCGCCGCAGCGTGGTTATTACGTCCTCTTATCCAAAGAACGCTATAGTTTCACTTCTGTATATTGGGATGGCGTGTGCCTTACCATCAGCCGCAAGCAGCAGTGTTACAGGTCAAGCAGCTACACCTACCGCACCATTACATTGAACGAAAAGGAATTGTCGAAATTAAAGGAGTTCTTAATCGATGGAAATAAATCAGGCTTGGGGCCATAGCCCCGTTAGACGTGCGCCCTGCCATACGCAGGGCGCTATCCGATTTGTTTCTCTAAAAAAATAAATCAATTAATACAACACCACTTCCAGCCTCAAAATGCCAGGCTTGAAGCCGGTGAGAATAGAGTCCGACGGTTTCATATCTGCCGGGTGGGTCAAAGATGGTGGTTATTGGCAATGGGTCAACTCGACTCATTAATGCCTAAAATGTCCTTAGCTTTTTGTATGAACTTTTCTGCCGAGGCGATAACTGCTTTAGCTCCAGATTGTGAGAACTCAGCACTATAATCCGCTGCTTCACGCAGATTCATTGCATTCAGGAAGTCGCGAGCTAATTGAGCATCCATTTTGCCTTCATCAACGAATAAAGCTCGTAAAGCTATAGCTAAACAATAGTGGCTCTTCTCGCGGTAACCTTTAGAGTAAACAAGGGCCCTGGTTGCATGGAACATGGCGTAATAAGCCTGGATAGTGGACCATTTGTAGCGCTCGTTTTCATAACCTGCCTTAGCATCAGCCAGATCACTTTGGGCAACTGAGATTTCTTTGTTGACCAGTTTTTTCCCTGAAGCAAAATGGGTGATCTTTTTATTTTCAATGCATTGCTTAAATTCTTGGTTCATTGGCAACCTTTTCCCACAGTACTACGCCGAGCTCAATTTCTTCCATGAAAGCATGCTCTGATTTCCCTGTCTTCAACAACTCAATGGGCGTCTTGATTACTGATTGAATATGAATATCCTCATATCCCCTGGGGAATTTGAAATTACTTATTATGTTTGATGCCTCTTTTTTACGGCTTGATACAACAAATAAATCAAGATCGCTTTTAGAAGTGTCTGTTCCAAGAGCGCAACTACCGTATAGCACTATACGATTTGAGAGCTTCTTTAGCTTTTCCAATAATGGCTCAATTAGCAGAATATTTATTATCTTTTTAAGCTCGGTAATGGCAGCATCGGGGTGATCGATTGAGTAAAAAAACATTTTCCCCTCTTGCCTCCGTGTGATAACCCCGGACGAAAACAACTCATTTAATGCCCGGTTAGCTGAGCCTGAAGATATTCCCAGCCTGCGAGACATTTCCCTTTCGTAGAAATTCTGATCGGGGAATTTGGCTAGCAGGCTTAATACTTTCTGGCTGTTAGTCGCAATTATATATGGATACAGCACTTTCCATCGCTCAAAGTATTAATCATGTGCTCATTATAATGAGCAACCGT
>JAPLHL010000007.1 GCA_026389655.1 Chloroflexota bacterium | reverse complement strand
GGCTGATATCGAAGCTGGAATAGATAAAACCGTCCGTCTTGAGCTTGAACAATACCACAAGGACGGATCTGCGGTCTGGGTCGAAATAAATGTAAAAACATACTATGATAATGCCCGTAAGCTCATCGGTTTTACAGGTACTTCTCGTGATATTGCCAAGCGAAAGGCCGCAGAACGTGCTTTAAGGGAATCCGAAGAAAAATTCCGCGACATTTTTGAACAGTCCAAGGACGCCATTTTAATCACAGATAAAGATATCCATATCCTGGATGTAAACGACTCCCTGTGCGCCCTTACCGGCTATTCCAGAGATGAAATACTGTTTGTCAATCTCATACCAATACAGAATGCCAGCAAAACGTTATTGTCTATCATAGAAAAAACAGGCTCTTTACGGGACTACGAGTATACGCTGCACAGGAAAGACGGGGCGTTTATCAGCGTATTGATCAGCGCTTCTGTGCGTATGGATAAGGACGGTAATATACTGGGATACCAGGGCATTATCCATGACATAACCGAGCGCAAACGCCTGGAGGAGGAGCGGCAGAAGACGGCCAGACTTGAATCTATCGGCATGCTGGCGGGCGGCATCGCCCACGATTTCAATAACATACTCGGCGCCGTTATCGGCAATATCAGCCTGGCAAAAACGGAGCTATCTCCCGGTCATGGTGCTCTAGACTTGATGAAGGATGCCGAAAAGGCCATTATGCGCGCCAAGGAACTGACACGCCAGCTCCTTACTTTCTCAAGGGGAGGGGCGCCCGTTAAGAAACGTACCCAATTAAGAAACACGATCATAGATACTGCCAATTTTGCCACACGCGGGACCAGTGTAAGGTGCCGCTTTAATGTAGCGGATGACCTCAGACCGGCCGATGTTGATGAAGGACAGATAAGCCAGGTGATACAAAACCTGGTAATAAACGCCCGCCAGGCCATGCCCACAGGCGGAGAAATAGACATTACAGCCGAAAATATTATTCTGACCGAAGAAATGCGGCTTGGCAGGAGCCTGCCCCTGTCACCAGGTATCTATATACGTATTACCGTCAAAGATACCGGGATCGGTATAAAGACGGAACACCTGGAAAAGATTTTCGATCCGTATTTCACGACCAAGCAGAGCGGGAGCGGATTGGGACTTGCTACCTGTTACTCCATCGTAAGGAACCATGGAGGACTTATCAGTGTCGAGTCATCTCCCGGCCGAGGCTCCACTTTTTATGTGTACCTGCCGGCCTCTGAAGGAATAGCCGACCATGCCCGGAAGGAAGAGAGCAAAGAGGCTGTCCGGTTGAACGGCAGGATACTGGTAATGGACGATGAGGCCGCCCTCAGAACAACAATAAGCAACATGCTTAAGCGTCTTGGATTTGAGCACATCGAGGTTGCGGCCAGCGGTGAAGAGGCCCTGGACCTGTATACAAAAGCTTTACAGGCAAAGCAGCCATTCGATGTTGTTATACTCGACCTTACGGTCCCCGGCGGTTTGGGTGGGAAGGAAACAATGGAAAAGCTACGCGAGGTAGACCCGAAGGTTGTCGCAATTGTTTCCAGCGGATATGCTAATGAAGCGATAATGGCTGAATACACTAAATACGGTTTCAAGGGAGTGATTGCCAAGCCTTACACCTTTGATGAGCTTAAAAGCACCCTGCATGAATTAATGGATAGTCTTAAACACAATTAATAGCCATATATACCGCATATTTCCCTTCCATTTTATTCCTTATTGCAGATGCCCACTATCCGTATAAAACTCTGCCGTTGCGCCTGAAGGCTCAATAAATGATGACCCTCGCGGCGCATGAATGTGAGCCGGTTGCTTATTGTTATAAGGCAGAGCGCATGACATAATCGAGAGTAACAATTATGTTAGAAGTAAGTAATACCCGGTCATTGCCTTGCCTCAACTGCTTTGCAGGTTCGCCTGCACTGTGCGAGGCTATTTTTGTATACTGCGGCGATTGCCGCTGCGTACATTGCTTGCGTGATGACTTTACGGTGGGGAGGTGGGATAAATTGACCCCCAAATTTCCACTTTACCAAACATCATCTTTTCTTTAACGGCCTGGTAAAGGCCAACCAAGCAAACTTTTTAATAAATTTAAGGGGGTTAATACCTATGAGCTGGTTAAACGCGGGCCTCTCAAAAACGGGGAAGAAATTTAAATTTGGAATTCAATGGAAGATCACGGCGATCATTGTGGCAGTTGTGGCCGTTTTCATCGCTTTCATTCTTGGCTATATACTGCCCCAGATGGAAAATTCACTTTACGCAGGTAAGAAAGTCCAGACCCAGAACGAGGTCAAGACGGCATATTCTATTGTCCAACATTACCAGGATATGGAGAAGTCCGGCACTTTGACCAAGGACGAAGCGCAGAAACAGGCCAAGGCGGCCATAAGCACGCTGCGCTACGGAGACGAGAATACCGACTATTTCTTTGTCATCGATCTCCGGCCGTATATGATCGTACATCCCATGAACGCAAAGCTCGTTGACACCGACGTCAGCCAATATAAGGATGCCAACGGCGAGTTGATGTTCCAGAAAATGGTGGAGATTGCCAAAACTCAAAAAGAGGGCTTCACCTCCTACATGTGGCAATACAAGACCGATACTAACCGTATCGTGGCAAAAACCTCGTATATCAAGACATTTGAACCGTGGAACTGGGTCATCGGCACCGGCATTTACACCGTTGATGTCCAGGAAGAAATCGGAGGTTTAAGGACTTCCCTCACCATAATTTCCCTCATTATCATGCTGGCAAGCATCGGGGCCTGCATATTGCTGACGCGCGTTATGGTTGCCAAACCTCTTAACAGTCTTGTCAAAGTCGGCAAAGCAGTCGCCGTGGGTGATGTTGAGCAAGACATCAAGGTCAAATCCGGCGACGAGGTTGGCGAAGTCACGCAGGCTTTTGCGGATGTGGTCACCTATCTTAAAGAGATGGCCGGCGCCGCAAATAAGATCTCAGAAGGTAATTTAAGCATTGAAATTCAGGCCAAGTCAGAGAAGGACGAACTCAGCAAATCATTCTCAGGTATGGCCGCGACTCTCAACTCTCTCATGAGCGAGGTTGCCATTCTGACAAAGGCCGGTACCGAGGGTAAACTGCAGACCCGCGGCGATGTTTCCAAATTTAAAGGAGACTATGCTTCAATAGTACAGGGCATCAATGATACCCTGGATGCAGTCATCGGCCCGCTGAATATAGCAGCCGAATA
>JAPLHL010000427.1 GCA_026389655.1 Chloroflexota bacterium | reverse complement strand
GATCTGTTTCAAATCCACCTGAAGGATATCGTCATGCACAATTTCCAGCCGTTCGAAGCGGGACAGTTTATTCTTTAAGCGTGTAGAAAGATTTTCGTCCAACTCCACTGCCACCACCCTTCCTGCCAACGCGGCCAGTTTTTCTGTGAGCACACCTAACCCCGGTCCCACCTCAACGATTGTATCTTCAGCCGATATATAAGCAGCTTCAATAATGGCATCCCGGACGGATTCATCAACCAGGAAATTCTGACCGAGCCTTTTCTTCGCCTTCAATCACACACCCTGTAACCGCCGGCGATTATTATCATGTAATGTTTTTTCTTTGTGTGGCACTTATATTAATCACATGGGCCGTGCACCGGTCTGTCGATAGAGCTCTTCAGCTTACGTCTGCCAGCCAGCTCCGGCCAGGTATCCCTGCGTCACCCGGAGCTTACTATTTACCGCTGCTTCCTTCCGGACCTGACGGGATTCATAGACCTCCGCCGCGCAAGACCCAACCTTCAACACCGCTTAACCGTTGCAGTTCTGAAAAACAAAACCTCGAGATCGGATTCAGCCCCGCTATAGCGGATCTCGGGTACAGGGCACCGCTGGTTCCCCGCCTAGCACGACCCAATTGAAATACTACTATTTAAACTGAGGTTTATCAAGATTATATGCCTGACGCCAGCCGGCTAATTAAGAATTGCGGCAGGCCCGCCTGCTCCATCTTGTCCTGTGTAACGGCAATATCGTACGGCACACGATAGTTAAATATATTATGTTCGTCGGAATCGTAAATAGCATAGCTGGCCCGCTGGTCGCGGTCCCTTGGTTGGCCCACTCCTCCCGGGTTAATAATCAACCTCTTATCGCCCAGCGCCAGCATATCTCCGTGACTCATATAACCTTCATTAGCCATTCCTTCTTCCTCTTCGAAGACACAGGGGACATGCGTGTGCCCGACCAGACAATACCTCGTAGTTAAATATTTGAAGTTGTCGGCCGCAGTAAAGCTATATGCTATGTACTCCCAGGCCGGCATCCTGGGGCTTCCGTGAACAATAGTGAAATCATCCTCAACAATTACTTCAGGCAGCATCAATAAGAATTCCCTGTCTTCATCACTAAGCTGACCGGATGTCCAGCGGTTGGCCCTGGCAGCATCCGAGTTAAAATCGGCTATATCGATCTTGCCGACAGCAGCCAGGTCATGGTTACCGGACACACAAAGTGGGTCAAGCTGCTTTAGAAGTTTTATGCAGGCAGATGGGTCCGGGCCATAGCCTACGACGTCACCCATGCACCACACATTACCAAAACCACCATAGTTCTGGGCGTCCTCAAGTACAGCCTGCAAGGCCTCCAGGTTGCTGTGGATATCAGCGATAATAAGGTACTTCACGGAAAATGGATTATATCATAAAGATAATTTGCAGCCATGGCACGGCATGGAGATCTCATTAAAAATATGATAACCTTAAATCAACCAGTGATAAAATAGAAAAGTTATGCCTTTGATAAAACACATACCCACTGATTTACAGGGTCTCTATGAGATTCACGATTATCGACATGCTGCTGCTATCTTGGCCACGGATTTTGCACCCGAATTTAAAGAGATATGTAACGCCCTTCGCCAATTTCGATTGACAAAGAATGATATTCTACGACCAGGCGGCAACGAAAGTGAAATCCCCAAGAAGTTTTCCGCTTTGTTGCGGCCAACATGGAAAGAGAGTCAGTTAAACGCCAAACTGATTGTCAATGACGATGAGATTATCAGCCATGATACCCACAAGATTGACTATTTAAAGGGCCGAGTAGCACTGGATATTGAATGGAATAGCAAAGACCAAACATTTGATAGAGATCTATACGCTTTTCGCACATTCTTCGAGTATAATAAAATCAGCGTTGGTATTTTAATTACACGCAGTAATGAATTGGATCCATGGTTTGTCGAACTAGGATCATTCATTGATGCATATGGCGTTAAACGTGACATCAAAGATAAATACGGGGCTTCCACTACTCACATGGGCAAATTAATACCACGATTGGAAGCTGGTAGAAACGGGGGATGTCCTATCTTGGTATTCGGGATAACACCTAAACTCATTGAGGGATAATTATGATTATTGCAACGTCTAGTTCGCCAGGCAGAGAGTTGCTTGAATTTGTGGGTAATAAAAAGTTTTCAACAGTATTGGCTGACCCTCCTTGGCAGTTCTCTAATAGAACTGGGAAAATGGCTCCAGAACATAAGCGCCTTTCGCGCTACCCCACAATGAAAATTCAATATATCATGGAGTTGCCGGTTCCTCAGATCGTAAATCAGACTGCGCATCTTTACTTGTGGGTCCCTAATGCACTAGTGGCCGAAGGTCTGGATGTTATGAGGCGATGGGGTTTCACATATAAAACAAATTTCATATGGTATAAGATCCGGAAGGATGGTGGGCCAGATAGAAGAGGAGTCGGTTTCTATTTTCGTAATGTTACTGAATTAGTGTTGTTTGGCATTAGGGGAAAAAATGCTCGTACCTTAACACGTGGTCGCACACAGCCAAATATAATTTTATCCAGAAAGAGAGAGCACAGCCGCAAACCTGATGAGTTCTACGAAGTTATCGAGTCTTGTAGTCCCGGACCTTACCTTGAACTTTTTGCTAGGGGTGAAAGGGACAAATGGCAACAATGGGGGAATGAGGTAAAAGACTATGTACCCAATTGGCCCACATACGCAAATCACAGTCAAAAAGAGACGACGTTACCTGCTAACATGTTATGCGATGGCAAATAGATGGTCTTATCTTTTTCGAATTGAATGTGCAAACTAAATTGTTGTGAAAGCTTCCAATAGTTAGAAAACAGGTTTCGGATGAATTATTTTGCCTATGCTTCCAATCTGAGCCGCAAGCGCATGGCAGAGATGTGCCCGGATGCTAAACCCAAAATCGTGGCCACTTTGCCCAATTACAAGATCGTATTTTCCGGTTTCTCCAGGGTGCGCAAAGGAGCCGAAGCCAGTATCAGGGGATCCAAAGGCGATAAGGTCATTGGCGCCATCTACGAGATTACCGAATCCTGCCTGAGGAAGTTGGACAAGTCGGAAGAATGCCCGGTTAATTACAAACACCACAATGTAATCGTCTTTACGGACTCAGGAGAGGCCATCGAAGCCGTGACATTCATCAAGGCCAGACAGGAAGAGGATGGCAGGCCAGCACCTGAATACCTGGCCGTCATACAGCAGGGTTACCGGGACTGGGGCATCATCTGACTTTGAACTTAATTACTCTCAGTAATGACCACTTCAGTCATCTTGTCGCCATTGACCAGCTTGGTTAACACATCCATGCCCTGGGTCAACTGGCCAAATACAGTATGTTTACCATTCAGGTGCGGCTGCGGAGCGTAGCAGATAAAAAACTGGCTGCCGTTAGTGTTGGCACCCGAGTTGGCCATCGACAGTGCTCCTGTTACATGCGTACGCTGGCTGAACTCGTCCTGGAATTTATAACCCGGTCCGCCTGATCCTGTGCCCGTCGGATCTCCACCCTGCGCCATAAAGCCAGGGATGATGCGATGGAATGTTAAACCGTTATAGAAACCTTTCTTTGCCAGGCTGACAAAGCTATTTACGGTGACCGGGGCATCCTTTGGGTACAACTCAAGGACCAGGTCACCTTTGGCCGTTTTAATGGTTGCGGTGTACTTCTTGTTCACATCGATTATCATCGGTACCGGCGATTTATAGCTCTTGGGTTCTTGTGATTGCATTTCAGATACTCCTGTAGGGCCTAGCGACGGCATTGGTATTACCTTCGTCAGGCCTAAAGTTAAAATTATTCCTAATACTATAACTACCGCTGCCACTATAAGTATTATTTTATTTCTATACCAACTGGTATTTTCGTTCAGCATTTTTTTCCGGTTCTTTCCCTTATTCTTGTTCTTAGCATTATTTTTTCGAGATTTTGGCATTTTCTGAGATATCTTCCTTTCTTATTCGAATTTACCACAATCAAATTGTTATAAATAGAGTGCTGCCTTCAGGCAGCACTCGGATAAACTTTGAAATTATAGATTGAAACTTATAAAACGCCAAATACAGAGCTATAGCCCATTGCCATTCTGGCCAGCATGTATATTAGAAAGATCAGCCCCCCCATGAATAGCATCAGGCAGAGCATCCTCCAGAAAAGTCCCCAGGCCAGTCCCCAAGTAGGCTTGACATCGACCTGCGATGTTTGCCGGGGAGCCGCCGGTAAAGACGCTGTAAATAATGGCTGTTGGGTTACCACGCTTCCCATCATGGGAGTGGAAGCAGCAACACCAGTAATGATTGGCACATGGGACACCGGCCGTGCTGTGCCTCCCAGGTGCGCTCCACATGATACGCAGAACTGCTGGTTGGCAGCATTCTGGGAACCACAATTCGTACATGTTGCCATCTGCTGCATTTTCTCACCGCCTGACAATTACTTTCTTGAATTATATACGGGGTTTTTCAGTATATCAAGACCACGCATTGCGTCATAATAATTGTTACCGAAAGTAGTATCGTTGCCTCAAAAGTAGTGTTACCCAACGGAGGAACACATGACACGAGGCAGCATACTGGAATACTTACTAGCTGTGAAAGGAAGATATCTCAGGGCAACAAAAGCGGATAAGAAAAAAGTCCTGGATGAGTTTGTCAGGGTAACGGGTTATCATCGCAAATCAGCTATTAGGGCGTTGAATAGACCTAATCCCGGTAAGAGAATCGAAAAACGTGGCCGTCCGAAAAAATACAAATCTACGGTTGCCAGCGAATTGAAGTATCTGTGGGAAATAACTGACCACTTATGCAGCAAGCGTTTGCACCCCTTTTTGCCTGAGCTTTTGAATGTCTTGAAGAGGAGTGGCAGTCACATGATCAATCCTGTGGTAGAGACTGACTTGAGAGCGCTTAGCCCATCGACCATAGATAGACTATTGAGGACCTGTCACCAGAAAGGAGGCAGTAGCCGATTTTCCACTACCAGGCCTGGGACGCTGCTCAAGAATTCTATCCCGATAAGGACTTTCACAGATTGGACGG
>JAPLHL010000380.1 GCA_026389655.1 Chloroflexota bacterium | reverse complement strand
AAAAGAGCGATGGCATAGTTGTGCGCGGCGCCAAGGTTCACAACTCCTACGCTCCCGTGGTTGAGCAGATAAATGTCATTCCGACTAGGGCGCTTACCAAAGAGGAGGGTGACTGGGCAGTGGCCTTCACAATTCCTGCGGACGCAGAGGGCGTCAAGCAGATCGTAAGCATCGCCATGCCTGAGACAGCGATAAATTACACCGGCCCCGGTCCGTGGGGAGGCGCAGATTCCATGACCGTCTTCGATGACGTCTTTGTTCCATGGGAACACGTGTTCCTGTGCGGGGAGTCCGATATGGGCGGCTATCTTGCCCTGATGTTCGCACTCTATCACCGCCATAGCTACACGGGGTGCAAGCCGGCCATGACGGACGTGCTTACCGGCGCGGCCGCGCTGATGGCAGAGGTCAATGGAATAGAAAAGGAGCCCCATGTAAAGGAAAGGCTGGTAGAGCTTATTTCAACCTCCGAGCTCTGCTACGGCACCGGTATTGCAGCGGCTGTCAATGCCACCAAATCGCCGTCAGGTACATTCATTCCGGATATCACATACTGCAACGTGAGCCGCAGACACGCCGGTCTCAATATTTACCACGAATACGAAGCCGTGGCGGACCTTGCCGGCGGCATGCCCGCTACCATGCCGCGCTCGGGTGATTGGCTCAGCGAGGAGACAAAACCTTTCATAGAAAAATACATGGCGCGCAATCCCAACGTGAACGTACAGGATGTAATTAAAGCATTTGCCTGGGTACAGGGCATCACCTGCTCTGAACTGGCTGGGGTAATGCAATACGCCGGTATTCACGGCGGGGGCTCACCCCGGATGGAACAAATTGCCATAATGGGCGCCTATAATATTGAAAATACCAAGAACCTGGCCAAACGCCTGGCAGGTATCAAAACAGATAAACCTTATACGTTCGATAGACTTGGTAATATTCCCGACCTGTAAGAGTTGCGGGCGGTCACGTTGCGGAAGAATAAATAAGGGCGGTCGGTCGACCTAAAGATATTTATTTCTAAATATAATTTATTATTGAAATGATCTAATATCCTGCATTCCAAATATACTCATATTTGGTTGACTTTCTGTGATATAATGACTCGATTATAGTAAGGAGGTTGGTGGTGTCAAATAAAGCTGTTTACGAAGCAAGACCCTGGCTTAAATTTTATGGTAAAGGGGTCCCGGCGGATGTTGAAGTGCCTTTAAAGTCCGTGGTTGACATTATCGACGAGACGACCGACAAATTCAAAGACAAAACGGCTGTAGTATTCTACGGCCAGAAAATCAGTTACAAGCAGCTAAGAGACCAGATCGACAGGTTTGCCACTGCGCTGTGCGATCTGGGAGTGAAAAAGGGGGACAGGGTGGCCCTGCTTCTCCTGAATTCACCTCAATTCATAATCGCCTATTTTGGCACTCTTAAGGCCGGGGCAGTCGTCACTGCTATCAGTCCTGTTTATGTAAGCCCCGAAATTAAATACCAGCTTCTCGACAGCGGGGCAACTACCATCGTATGCCAGGATATACTCTACGATAATGTGGAGAAAACCGGGGTTAAACTGGACAGGGTAATCCTGACCAGCATCACTGAATATCTCCCCGCCCTGAAAAAATTCCTGGGCCAGAGTATGCTGCGGGCCGTATACCAGAAGATGTCGGCCCCGCCCCCCGAGATTTTCAAAAGGGAGGGGTTCTACCAGCTGCAGGACCTGCTCAAGAAATACCCTGCCAAGCCGCCCAAGATCGAGTTCAACATAAAAGAAGACCTTGTCTCCCTGCCTTATACTGGAGGTACAACAGGGTTGCCCAAGGCTGCCATGATAACCCACTTTGACCTGGTGGCCGCACAGCATATAGCGCAGACATGCTGGGGAGATATCCTTCAACCCGGCAAAGAAGTGGTGATAGGGTACCTGCCCTTCTATCATATATACGGCCAGTCCGTTGTTATGACAGGTTCGATGTCCCAGGGTTATATGCTGATTATATTTACTACTCCCGACCTCGATGACATCCTTAACGCTATCGAAAATTATGGCGCCACTATATTCTATAGCGTTCCGGCCCTGTACGAAGTACTCCGTGATTATCACAGGACTGACAGGGTGAACTGGAAAAGGATAAAAGTGCTTGTATCAGGCGCCGATGCCCTGCTTGAGGACACGTCCAGGGGGTGGGAACAGCGTACCGGCGTTAAAATCCATGAAGGCTGGGGGATGACTGAGACTACTTCAGTAGGTATTGTCAGTCCTTACGGGAGACCGAAGACCGGGTCGTTCGGCGTGCCGATGCCAAGCTGCGTGGCTGCCATAGTTGACCCGGCGGAAGACAAATTCCTGCCCATCGGGGAAACCGGTGAGCTGGCATTTAAGGGGCCCCAGATATCTCCCGGCTATTGGAACAAGCCGAAAGATACCAAGCTGATGTTTGTGGAAATCGACGGTGAGACATGGGTGAGGACCGGCGATCTCGCAAGAATGGATGAGGAAGGTTATTTCTTTTTCTACGACAGGAAAAGGGACATGATCAAATATAAAGGCCTGGCTGTTTTTGCCCGGGAAGTTGAGGAGGTACTGACGTCCCATCCCCAGGTCAAAGAAGCCGGTGTCATAGGGGTCCCGGATCCCGATGTAGGAGAGAAAGTGAAGGCCATCGTGGTGCTGGAAGCGGAGGCCAGGGGAAAGGTATCGGAGGAAGATATCATCCGGTACACTGCAGAGCATATAGCCCATTACAAGGTCCCAAAGATAGTAGAGTTTAGGGGCGAAGTCCCAAAGACAGATGTCGGCAAGGTATCCCGCCGGGAATTGCGTGAGGAGGCCCTGTGATATGGCGGCATTTTTTGAAGTTGAGCATGTATCGAAGCGCTTCGGCGGGCTAACCGCCGTCAATGATGTAAGCTTCCAGGTCAATAGGGACGAAATAGTCGGGCTCATCGGGCCTAACGGGGCCGGTAAGACCACGCTCATTCGCTGCCTCCTGGGTATACTAAAACCCGATTCCGGCAAGATCACTTTTAAAGGAGAGGATATAACCAAACGGCGGCCATGGGAGATTGTTCAAAGAGGGTTAGTAGGAACTTTCCAGGTGGTCAAACCCTTCCGCCATTTGCCTATTATAGCTAATGTCATGGTGGGCTGCCTTTGCCCGCGGATTAGCAAAAAGGGCGAGTGGGTCAAAAGGACCGAGGTCAAGGCACGCGATGCGCTGGAGTTTGTTGGGATCGCTGACCTGGCCCTTGAGCCAGCCTCAATTTTATCTCATGGCGACCTTAAGCGTCTGGAAGTAGCCAGGGCGATTGCTACTGATCCTGAACTGATGCTCCTGGATGAGCCTTTCGGTGGGCTCAATCCGGCGGAAACGGAGCTTGTTGCCAGGTCGATAAAAAGGCTGCATAAGGGTGGGCGCTTCGGCAGGCTTCACAGCGAAGGACCCGCCATGCTCATAATTGAACATAAGCTCAGCGAACTGATGAAAATAGTGGACAGGGTAGTCGTACTTAACTTCGGCGAGGTCCTTGCCATGGGTACACCTGAGGAGATATCCAAGAACAGCAAGGTGATTGAAGCGTACACAGGGAAGGAGGTGCTCATTGCTTGACGTTAAGAATGTGACTGTACGCTATGATACTGCAATGGTACTGGACGATGCCAGCCTGCACGTCGATAAAGGAGAGCTGGTCGGGCTGGTGGGCCCCAATGGCGCCGGCAAAACCACTTTGCTCCGTGCTATAGTCGGACTGATCAACTGGGAAAAGGAGGTCCTTAAAGGGACCCGGGGTGAAGATATCACTCTAACAGGGACCGTGGAGTTTGACGGCGAGAGGATTGAGAAGCTGGCTGCCTACGATATAGCTAAAAAGGGGTTGCTCCTCTGCCCGGAACGCGGCCGGCCGTTTGTAGAGATGACCGTCAAGGATAACCTGTTGGCCGGCGCCTACCTGTGTAAGGATAAAAAGGAAATAAGCGCCAGTGTTGATAAAGTGTATGACCTGTTTCCCAGGTTGAAAGAGAGACAAGGCCAGATATCCGGTACGCTGTCGGGCGGGGAGCGCCAGATGCTGGCAATTGGTAGGGCCTTGATGCGGCAGCCTAAATTCATGCTGGTCGATGAGCCTTCGAGCGGCCTTGCGCCGAAGTTGAAAGAAGACCTTTTTTCACGGGTTGAACAAATATACCGTGACCTTGGTGTTACCATCCTGCTTGCTGAGCAGGACGTAAGTTTTGCCTTTGCTCTTTCTGTCAGGAACTACGTCATGTCCAGGGGCCATGTAATTGCCCACGGCACGGCAAAAGAACTGCTCAAGGACGAAACTGTCAGGAAGACCTATCTCGGTCTTTAACCGGTGTAAAAGACCGCGGGCCTCCTAATGCAGGGAGGCCCCGCAGGCTCTGCAAGTATTCCGCCATGATGCATTGGATAGTTTGCAGCGAGGACATTCACGTTCCAGCTTGTCACGGATCCACACTGCTATACCCTCGGGCATGAAAAGTAAGATGGCTATGACAATGGCCGAGAAAATCAGGAAACGCAGGTCGGAGATCATAACCTGGGCGCCCGGCCACAATGGTAAATTGAATTGCCGCAGTATCTCCATCACGGGATAGAGGAAATATACACCCGCGACAGCCCCGTATATGCTGACTATTCCCCCGAAAACTGTCCATATTACAGCCTGGAAAGACAGCATTAAATCCAGTGTTGACGGGCCGGCAATCCTTAAGAAATGAGCGTACAGCGCACCGGCCAGGCCGGCAAAAAACCCGCCTATAATAAATGCCATCAGCTTATACCTGATGGTGTTGATGCCGGTTGCACGTGCTGTTATCTCGTCCTCCCGGATAGCATGGAGTATGATCCCGGTCCTGACAAACGTGCTCTTGGCATCGACCAGCTTCCACATTATGAATACGGAAACCATCATTACAGCCAAAGTTATGTAATAGTCTGCAGTCCGCGTATCGGAAAGCTCCGGCAGCCCGGAAATCCCGTGCTCGCCGCCGGTTATTTCCGGGAATGCCTTGATAATGCCAAGGAGTATCAGGGGCATTGCCAGTGTTACCAGTGATAGATAGGGGCCCCGCAACCTCAACGCCGGCAGGCACATAACAACACCGGCTAGGGTAGCGGCGACTGCACCCAGGGGGATGGTAGCCCACGGTTGCCAGTCGAAATATTTGAACAGCAAGGCTGCGGTATATGCGGCTACACCGAAAAAGAAGGCATGTCCGAAGCTTACCTGGCCGGTATATCCTGATATAAAGTCCCAGCTGACCGCGAAGATGACGAAAATATTTGCCAGGACTAATGTGAACAGAAAATATGATTCTTGAGTGATAAGAGGGATGATTAATAGGAGTATAAAAAATATAAACGCAATGAGCCGGCCGGGGATCGCCAGAATATCACCCTGGAAATCCTTAAATAACCGTCTTATCAATTAAAGTCTCTCCTCTTCAAACACTATTCCGTACAAACCCTCAGGCCTTACCACGAGAATTATCACCATTACCAGCAGGGCTATAGCTCCCCGCAGGAACGAGCCGCCGGGCAGGAAGAAAACTACACCTGCTTCAACTATTCCGATTATGAAGGCGCCGATCAGGCTCCCCTTGACACTCCCTAATCCGCCAAGAACAACTATGGCCATGATCATTACCAGTGGACTCATCCACATGTAGGGATAGACGACCCACAGGGGCGCTACAACAATTCCGGCTATGGCAGCAAGTGCTGAACCCAAGCCCATTGTTATCAGTAATATCCTGGAAACATTAATCCCCATCAGGTTTGCCACTTCCGTGTCCTGGGCGGTCGCCCTGATGCCGATACCCAGTTTTGTCTTTGCCAGTATAAGCCACATACACAGCAGCACGGCTGCTACTACGGCTATCGTCAATAAATGCTGATATGAGACCTTGACACCTATGATTTCCACGTAGCCCGGTATTAGAGTCGGCGCTTCCCTGAACTCAGCACCGAATGCAAGTATCATGATTTCCTGGAAACAAGTGGCCAGTGCCAGCGTTATCAGCATCACTGTAACTTCGTGTTCACGGACACGGTCGATAAATAATTTATAGCTCAACAGCCCGATAAGCACGGTAGCTACAAGTGCTATGGCAATAGATAAGAATATATCCAGACCAAGCCTGTACGTGCAGTAAAACATCCAGTAGGCTGCGAGCATTAGGAATGACGTATGGGCCAGGTTGACCATGCGGGCAACGCCGAATATAAGGGAAAACCCTACCGCTAAAAGCGCATACACTCCACCCGTCACCAGTGCCTGGACTATAAATGCTTGAAACATATTCCGCCTGATATATACTGCGAATGCAGAAATCTATCTCATTTATTATTCCGGACCCTGCCATCGACCTGCCGGCTGCTTAATGCTGTGCAGGTGCACAACATTAAATTTAACTGACATCCTGTCTTCAATATTTAAGAAACTCTAATCGCTGGCAGTCCAGGTTCGAAAACCGGTCTGTTTACCTGGACTGCCAGCGATAGTGACAAATTAATTTATAGTGAAATATAAATTAGCCGTTATCTATTTTGCTTTATATTTGTTTACAACTGCCGGAGGGATCACATAGGGGACAATGCCCGGGTAATCTATGTTTTCCCAACCGCCTGATCCATATCCCTTTGCAGGCCAAACTCCTTTCAACTGTCCGTCCTGCCACTGGGTGCCTATACCTGTAACTAACCCTGGACCGTACTGTATATCGTGCACGCAGGCAGGGGCCTTGGTATCAGGACCCGCCTGGTAGTACTTTATCAAACCGGCGGTCCCCAGATATTCTGTTTTCTCGAAAAGTGGTACCAGGGTATCGGGATCCAGGCTCTGTGCCTTTTCGACAGCTTCTTTTATGATGTAAACGGCATCATAAGTAGCTGCTGTATATGCCGGGTATTCCCCTGTAGCCTTTTCCACACCTTCAAAAAATGGGATAGTCTTGTCAGTTATCTTGACCCCTTTGGCATAGGTATTTAACGTCATAATATAGTTACCCTTGCCGCCGGTCGCTTCCCAGTATCCTTTCTTCTGAGCTTCGACAACGATGCCAACGATGGCTGCCGGTATCTGCAGTTCGCCGGCCTGCTTTCCGAAAGTCACACCGACAGGGCCTGAGAAAGTGGGGAATATGATGTGCGGGTTAGTAGCCGCTATAGCTGTCAGCTCAGCATTTACGTCGGTTGCCGTATCCGAAGGCCTCCATACCCCGGTAACTTCCATACCCAGTTTTGGCAGTGTATCCTGAGCGCTTGTTACCATGGCATCAGCCCACGTCAGCTTTTCCGCCACAATCGCAACCCGGAGTTTTCCAGTTAAACCCAGGTCCTTTACCATTTTGGCGGCAACCATATTCAGCATTTTATAATCGCTGGTGACCAGGTAATATTCGTTATACGGCGTTATTTTAAAGAAGTACTTGTACTTAGCGTAATCTGTCTCTACCTTCGCCTGGAGCGCACGCGTAGCAGCGCCGCAGTTAAAGAAGATCTTCTTATATTTCATCGCCACATCTTGCATGGGGAAAACGGACTCTGTCCTGAACCCGCCCATAATGAAATCCGGTTTATCTACGGTGATCAGCCGCTCCATTGAAGCCGTAGCATCTGTGGGACTCAAAATTTCATTATTATCTGATTTGATCAGTTCAATCTGGTATTTCTTACCATTAAGGCTCACACCGCCTGCTGCATTGATTTCATCGCGCGCAAGACTGGCTCCAATCCAGTGGTGTTGACCTTCCAGGAACTTCATAGGCCCGCTAACGCCTATCTTAATTACATCCGCCTTGGTGGCAGTACAGGCAGGGATAATGAGGGAAAGAAGTAAAGCACTGATAATAACCATTAATAAAACCCGATTCTTCAACATGACCTCCTCTATTCAGCTCACTGATTCCCGCAATTTTCTATTGCGTGCAGCGAAGGAAATACCAATATCTGCAGTACATTATGAACTACTGAAAACATCACCTCCCATATATTGGCGTTTGAAACCTTGCGTTGACTGGATTTTCTTTGTCTTTTGAACCACTTTAACCTTTAAACAGCCTACCCAGATAAGAAAGATATGGTCATCTAAGAATGACCAACATCACCATTCCAAATTATCCAATGCATTATACACTATTAGTCAAGATATTTGCATATTGAATCTAATGCATATGTATATTTTTGCATGTTTTCGCCTTTTTACCGGTGCACTCGGTTTGTATCTGATCTGTTCGAGAAATATACATCAATTTATTAGATCAATCAATTGACTTATTTTCATTTTTTAAAAAATGGCTAATTGACATTAAGTCGGCAAGGCATTACTATCATGTACCAGAATTCTTTTATAGCTAAAATAATGAACAAACCTCTTTTCGGGACTAGCGGCGTACGGGGGGTGGTTAACCAGGACCTCACTATAGAACTCTGCAAGAATGTCGGCAAGTCGCTTGGTACCATGCTTGCGCCGGGATCTTCTGTTTGTATGGGCACTGACTCCCGGTTGAGCCGTGAGTTGATAAAAAAAGCCGTCACTGAGGGCTTGACTGAAACAGGCGTCAATGTCGCCCACCTTGATATTGTTCCCACGCCTGCCGTAGCTTTACTTACGCGGGAAATGGGATTTGATGCCGGTGTAATGATAACCGCCTCTCACAACCCGCCTGAGTTTAATGGAATAAAGCTGTTCAACCCTGACTCTATCGGCTTCAACCGCACACAGGAAGGGGAACTGGAAAGAATATATTACTCCGGGAAATTTAGAATGGGGAAAATAGGAGCAGTTGAATC
>JAPLHL010000059.1 GCA_026389655.1 Chloroflexota bacterium | reverse complement strand
CAGAATGTCGGAATGATCCTCCTGCTGTCCATGATGGTGACCGGCATAGTTGCCATGGTCGCATTGATGGTATCGCTGGTTTTCAAGGACAGGGAGAGGTCCCAGTTCATTTACTCGCTTCTCATCCTGGTGATGTTTACTCTGGCCTACTTCGTCAGTCCCTCGCCCTTTGCACTGGTTGCCCGGCTGGCGACCGGCGATCCCTTTGTAGGTGCTCTGAATTTAATCGTCTACCTTGCAGCGCTCGTTGTATTGGCAGCTGTTACACCTATCGTTACCCGCAAACTCACTACCAGCTAACTAACTTCGATCGTAGGGTGCGGGTCTTTAGACCCGCCCACGGGCGCACCTGAAGGAACGCCCCTACGATGAATAACACTTGACCAGTGGGATGAGAGAAGGGCGCAGCCCTTACTGGTTAAATGAAATATCTCCCCCGAGTGAGAGGGTCAGGGTGAGGGTGATAAATCATATAATCATGAAGAAACTCAGGAGACGTAATGATCTCCTGCCTTGCAAACCACCCGACCCCAAGAATATTATTAACCCCATACCATGAAATACCGTCCCTTCGGTAAAAAAATGGACTGGCAGGGTTCGGCCCTCGGCTTCGGCGCCATGCGCCTCCCTCAAACCTCGCCTAATCCGGCGGATGTGGATGAGGCCGAATCCATACGGATGGTCCGCCATGCTATCGATAACGGCGTCAATTATATTGACACGGCATACCCTTACCACGCCATGAGAAGCGAACCCGTGATCGGCAAGGCCCTGCAGGACGGCTACCGTCAGAAGGTCAAGCTTGCCACCAAGATGCCGTCGTGGGCTGTTCAGACGGCGGCCGACTTCGACAAATATCTCGATGACCAGCTCAAGCGCCTGCAGACGGACGTCATCGACTTCTACCTGCTGCACGGGCTCAATCAAGACTACTGGCCGAAGCTGCGTGACCTCAAAGTATTCCAATGGGCCGAGAAAGCCATGGCCGGGGGAAGGATCGGCAAGCTCGGGTTCTCCTTTCACGATGACCTTAATCTCTTCAAAGAAATTGTGGACGCCTATGATAACTGGACCTTCTGCCAGGTGCAGTACAACTACATGGATACGGACTACCAGGCGGGCACGAAAGGCGTCCGGTACGCGGCCGCAAAAGGCCTGGCGGTGGTAGTCATGGAGCCATTGAGGGGTGGCAGCCTTGCCAAGCAGCCCCCTGAGAGCGTGGCCCGGATATGGGATGAGGCGAAGCACAAACGTAGCCCGGCAGAATGGGCGCTGCTCTGGGTATGGGAACAATCGGATGTAGCGGTAGTCCTCAGCGGCATGAGCGCATTTGACCAGGTCAAAGAAAACCTTGCCATAGCGGACAAGTCCGGGCCGGGAGCGCTGACGCCATCTGAATACAAGCTTATCGCACGAGCCAGGAGTGCGTTCAAAAGGCTCAGCCCCATTCCATGTACCAACTGCGGATACTGCCTGCCATGCAAGCAGGGGGTAGAGATCCCGCGCATCTTCCAGCTATACAGCAACGGCATCATGTATGATGATATGAAGACTTCACGATTCTTCTACCGCGGGCCGACTGGTCTCAAGGAAGGCCAGCGAGGCGACCAGTGCATAGAATGCGGGGAATGCGAGGAAGCCTGCCCCCAGAAAATCCCCATCGCCGAGTGGCTCAAGAAGGTGCACGGGGAGTTGGGGCCGAAGTAGAAGTCACCACAAGGAGCGGAGTCTCTTACGCTTTCCCAACTTCCAATATCCGGTCTATCCTGAAATTCCTTTCCTCGTCACGGTTGAAGCAGAACGCACGCAGACCGCGAAAAGTCTTGCCGCCATAGGTGAAATTCCCCACCTCCAGAGGCTTGATCATGCGCACTGACTTCTCATCGTTTGGCTTCAGGTAGGTCATGCGCAACTTTCCGCCCTCCTTAATGGCCTGCAGAATCAGCTTCTCCTTATCTTTGGCAGAGAACGCCTCCTCGGCTTTATCGTACTGATAGTGCGTCACGAACTGCACCACGCGCCAGTCCATCCAGATATGCTTCTTCAGGATGGGCTGCTTAAGCATAATTCCGTCCAGCGTGGTACAGCGGCTGAGCGCTACATACATCTGGCCGTGGGCGAATGTGCCCTTGCCGATATCGATGACCACCCGCTCGAAAGTCTTACCTTGGCTCTTGTGGATGGTCACTGCCCAGGCTAGCATAAGCGGGTATTGCGTGTAGGTCCCCACGGTTTCCGATACTATCTCCCTGCCCTCCACCTTATAGCTAAAAATCTCCCAGGCAAATGGCTCCACCTCCACATCCTCCCCGTCGGCCAGCCGCACCCTGATGTAGAGTCCGCCATCTTCATCCTTCTTGAATCCCAGTATCTTGCCCATGCTGCCGTTGACCCAGCGGCCGCCATAGTCATTATTCAGCATCATAACCTGGGCCCCCGCCTTGAGGGTAAGCTCCTCCGCCGTGGGCAGGTATTCATCGCCGAACTTGCCCTCCCTGTGCGCTTTGAAAGTGTGCGGCTTGCCCCTCAGCTTCGTCAGCTCGCCTGCATTAATGTCCGATGCCATGGCATTGGTTGTCGTCAGCCGTACCGATAGCCCGCCGCCGGGCGCATCCTGCTCCGGTACGAAGCGCTGGTTGAGCAGGCCCAGCCCGTCGTCCTCGATGCTGTTATTGCGGATGGCGTTAAGCAGTTCGATGAAGCGCTGATCATGCTGGCGGTAGACCTTCTCCAGCTCGATGAACTCCATGTCAAACGGCCTGAATACCTGAGAACTGAAGAAATACGGCGTTTCATAAAGCTCAGTGAATAGCGCCTTCTCCTTCGAGGTCACCACGGGCGGAAGCTGGTAGAGGTCGCCCACGAACACCATCTGTATGCCTCCGAAGGGCTTACGGGATGACGGCCCGTTCAGGCGCAGGAACTTGTCCATACAGTCCAGCAGATCGGCCCTCACCATCGATATCTCATCGATCACCAGGATGTCCAGCTTCTTAAAAATGCTGTCGTCCTTCTCGATTTTCCTGACCTTATAGAGCGTTATATCCGGCCTGAAGCCGAAGAAAGAGTGGATGGTCTGGCCTTTGATGTTGAGGGCCGCCACACCGGTGGGAGCGAGCACGGCGATTTTCTTGCGTGTAATGCTGCGAAAATACTCAAGCAGCGTTGACTTGCCGGTGCCCGCGCGGCCCGTGATGAAGACGCTCCTGTCCGTCTTCTCCATAACGTCCAGCGCACGCTGGAACTGTTCATTGATCTCGATGTTCTGCACGGTTATAACTGAGGATTATACAACACAACACTTTGCGATAGAATATGAACCAATAACAAATCCCGAATTATAAAGGAGCCCGGTTTGTATACATGTCCTGACCAAATGTATACAAACTACTATAATTTGTATATATTACCCAAAAGATGCCAACAAACTGATGAAAACCATTGAAATAGGTGCAATGACAACTCAGCCAGGTGGGTTTAAATCCTTCATCCCCAATCATAAAGACAAAAAATATGGCCAATCATATGTATACAAAGAATATCTGGATATATTCACCGGCCGCGATTAAGAGAAATATATGAATGCGGGGAATGCGAGGAAGCCTGCCCCCAGAAAATTCCCATCGCCGAATGGCTCAAGAAGGTCCACTCTGAACTGGGGCCGAGGTAGGTGTCAATCACGAGGGACGAAGTCCCGTGGTGTTCCCCTGGCCTGTTGCATACATGTAATATAATAGGTTACAATTGTAATCATAATGGTTACACCAACCGTGCATGACATTCTGGCTGATACACTGTTTGGCAAGGCCAGGCGCTCGATACTTGCTTTGCTCTACACACGCACGGACGAACAGTTTTACCTGAGACGGATTGTCAGAGAGACCGGGATAGGGTTGGGTCCTGCGCAGCGTGAATTAAAGTTACTGACGGCGGCTGGCATAATTGAACGGCAGGACAGGGACAGGCTGGTCTATTACCAGGCGAACGCCAATTGCCCGGTGTTTACTGAGCTTAAAAGCCTGATTACGAAAACTGTGGGGTTAGTCGACGTTGTTCGTTCTTCGCTGGCGCCTATCTCGGGCCGGATAAAAGCAGCCTTTATCTATGGCTCTTTCGCGTCCGGGAGTGAAAAACAATCGAGCGACATTGATTTGATGATAATA
>JAPLHL010000242.1 GCA_026389655.1 Chloroflexota bacterium | reverse complement strand
TTTCGTTTATAATGTCTATATTGTCTGTATCTTTGTTCATAATGAACATAAATATATCACAAAACGACCTAAATATCCAACGTAATGGCCAAAAGTATTGACATTTATCCTGATGAAGTTAGAATAGTCTAACCGATTTGGTGGAATTATCAGATAAGACGAGGATAGTATGAGTTACGAGAAAATTATCTACGAGAAAAAAGATGGAGTCGGTATTATTACCTTCAATTCTCCCGAAAATCGTAATGCTATGAGCAAGCAATTTATGAAAGAGATGCATATTTGCATGGATGAAGCCAGGTATGATGATGAAGTTAAAGTATTGATATTAACGGGCGGCGCAAAGTGGTTTGCCTCAGGAATCGACCTGAAAGAAGCGCAGCACGATCCCATGACCCGTAAGGAAGCTCATATAGGACTCAAGGCCAAGGAATTATTGTTCATCGGAGAAAACATTGATGTCCAGGAAGCATATAGAATCGGGCTTGTGAATAAGATAACCAGTGTCGATAGCCTGATGGATGAAGCAATGGCGCTCGCTAAAAAGATAGCCAGTCTTTCCGCGCCTGCTGTCCAGTTGTGTAAATTCCTGGTCAACAAAGGTCTTAAAACAGACCTTGATACAGCGCTGGATTATGATGAATATGTCTGTACATTTGATAATATGGGGACTCCTGAGCAGAGGCTTGATGCGATAAAGAAAGCGGCTGAAAAATATAAAGTGTACGACAAGATATTCCATGATTCGTTGAAATAAAGATTATTGTCTTGAAACATTCCCCATAAATATATTAATTAATGAAGTAGTGGGTTTATCCAGATGAGTGCACTAAAAGACATTAAAGTATTGGATTTCTGTCATATGGCGCCCGGCATGTTCTGCACTATGATGCTTGCCGATTTTGGCGCGGATGTCCTGCGGATCGAAAGACCGGTTAAAGATGTACTTTCACTATATGCTGGACATCCTGCGCTGGAGGAATTAAAAAAAGTACAGGAAGGTATTCACCGTGCTTTTAATAGGAATAAACGTAGCATAGCGCTGGATCTCAGCGCAACAAAATCACTTGAGATAGTGCATAAACTGGCCAAGTCCGCAGATGTGATTGTAGAGGGATTCAGACCAGGAGTTGCTGCAAAGCTGGGCATAGATTATGCAACCATGAGCAAAATCAATCCGGGTATTGTCTATTGTTCTCTTAGCGGCTATGGGCAAACTGGCCCATATTCACAGCTGCCGGGTCATGATATAAATTACATTGGTGTAGGCGGAGCACTGGATATGATCGGTGAGCCGGGAGGAGCGCCGGTGATCCCGATGAATTTCATAGGTGATTGGGCCGGAGGATCACTGCATGGAGTTATTGGCATTCTCCTTGCCTTAAATGCCAGGCATGAAACCAAAAAGGGACAATATGTAGATATATCCTACACTGATGGCGTAGCGTCGCTAGTAACCCTTTTTGCTTTTAATAGCCTCAATTTTGGGACTGAATATAAACGTGGCAGTCTTGGTAACGATCCAAACTACACGACATACAAGACAAGGGATAACAAGTATCTCGCCATCGGATGTGTAGAACCATGGTTCTGGATAAACCTGTGTAAATTTGCGGGCAGAGAAGATTTCATCGGCTTTCAGTTTGATCAATCAGAAAAGCGTGACCAAGTCTTTGATTTCTTTAGGAACTTCTTCTTGCAGAAGGATAGGGATGAGTGGTTTGAACTTATGAAGGACAAGAACATTCCGGTAGGCAAGGTATATAGCGTTGCCGAGGCCTTTTCTGATCCACAAATGAAACACCGGCATATGCTGGAAGAAATTGATTTGCCGGATGGAAGCAAAGAAAAGGCTGTAGGAGTAGCCATCAAGTTGTCCGATACACCCGGAGGAATCAAATCTCCTGCCCCGGTTCTTGGAAAACATACAAAACAAGTATTAAAAGATCTGGGATATTCATCAAAACAAATAGAAGACCTTTTACAGCAAGGCATAATAGGCTGAAGGGTAAAGAGAATAAAGATGAGTAAAAATGTAGCAATAATCGGCATTGGTCAAACGACCTATGAAAAACGCAAATTAAAGCAAAACAGAGAGGAAACGATTTTTGAGGCAGCCACCAAAGCTCTTGCAGATGCAGGTATTTCCAGAGAGCAGGTGGATAGTGTTGTGCTTGCTGCTTATGACCTGGCTGACGGGGTGGCAATAGCGAGCGCGACATCTGCCGCTCCTGCCGGGGCTCATAACAAAGATGAAACGAGATTAAGTGACGATGGAGCTTTTGCCGCCTGTATGGCATATATGGAAATTATGAGCGGTCTTTCGAACATAACACTGGTTGTCGCCTGGCATAAAAACTGTGGTGATTGGAACCTGATTACCAATTTAAGTTTCGAACCCTTCTGTCAGCGTCCATTTGCTCTTAACCAGGTTACGACAGATGCGATGCAGGTGGTCAAGTTAATGGAGAAGTACGGATTTACTGAAGAACATGCGGCAAAGGTGATCGTAAGAAACCGTCTTAATGCT
>JAPLHL010000295.1 GCA_026389655.1 Chloroflexota bacterium | reverse complement strand
GCTCTGCCAGTTTACGCTGAGTAACGTCCCGTGCCACGCAAACCGCTGCTACGACCTTGCCATCCCTGACCAGCGGCGCTGCGCTGATCTCCTGGTACCTGGGCGTGCCATCCCTGGCGGTGAGCTGAAACTCGGTCGCAGGGATAGTCTCACCGGAAAATACACGTTCTAAGGTGGAAATTGCTACATCTAATGATATCGGGACCAGTAAGCCTAAATCCTTAAGATTTATTCCTTGCGATTCTTCGGGAGAGTAGCCGAGCAGCTTGCCCAAATGCGGCGTAACCGGTGTAATATCAAAATTCCGTCCTATAATGTAAATACTTTCCGAGACGTTTTCCAACAGCAGCCGGTAACTCTCCTCGCTTTTCCTCAGCGCGTTTTTCAGCTTTTCATTCTGTATAGCCTGCTCAGCCTTGAGAACGGACAGCTCATTAAGCAGCGCCTTTTTATCGTTATCGAGTTTTTCATCGATATCAGGGGCTGGGTGGGCCGGCAGTTTCTCTGCCTTCTTGCGCGACGCCGGGCGGTCCGTTACCTTTTTAACAGCTTTATCAGCCTGCGGGGTAAGGGGCAACTGCCTATTAGGGCTGCTTTTCTTTTTGGGTTTAACGTCTTTTTTATTTTTCACTCTAATTTATACTCTTTTTCTGTAAATAAACTCATACAGGCATCGACCACTGCCGCGTCATAGAGCTTGCCGCGTCCTTCGCTGATCTCCTCCAATGCCTTCCCGCATCCGGGCGTATCGGGCCGCCATGCCCGGTAAGTGCACATCCCATCCATAACTTCGGCTACTATCAATATCTTGGCTTCCTGCAGGATCCGGTCACCATCCAGTCCCTGCGGGTAACCTGACCCGTCTATGCGCTCGTGATGCTGCAGTACGACCTCGGCCACCGGCCAGGGGAACTCTATCCCCTTCAGGACGTCGTAGCTTGCCTGGACATGCGCCTGCTGGAGGCTGAGTTCCAGGCCTTCGAGTTTACCGGGTTTGTTCAGTATTTCGGTAGGCACAGCGGATTTACCAAGGTCGTGCAGCAGTGCGGCCGTCCGCACAAATTCGACCCGGTCCTGCGGGTACCCCATCCTTTCCGCTATCAGGGCGGCCAGATGTGCCACCCGCTTCTGATGCTCTGCGTTGGGCGGGTCGCGCATTTCGATCATACCTACCAGCGCTTCGACAGCCCCTTTAACAATTGTCCGCTGCTGGTCCAGGGATTTTTGCAGGTGTATTGCCATTTCCTTACGCTCGATTGCATAGCGGATGGCTGAATAGATCGACCGCCAGTTGATCTGTCCCTTGGCAATATAGTCCTGGGCGCCGCACTTCACGGCCTCGATCCCGGTACTATCGTCAGCCAGCCCCGTGAGCACGATGACGGGCAGACCGGGGAACTTCGCCAGCATTTTAGTCAGGGTGCCAAGTCCCTTGCTGTCGGGCAGCCCGAGGTCAAGGAGAACGGCTGAGAAACCGGATTGGGACAGCATCTCCATGCCCGCCGACAGGGTATCCGTGTATTTAAGGTCCAGGCCGCCGGGGGCGTATTCCTCCATCATCTCCCCTATGAGATGCGCATCGGCAGGGTTGTCTTCGATGACCAGTACTTTGATATTCTCGTTACTCATTGCTATCTCCGTGTCTCCTTCCTCACCGGCAATTTCTCCGCCGCTTTAAGCCTTCCCTGCTTCTTTATTAGGCGGCAGTTTAACGATAGTAAACCAAAAATCTTCAATGCCTCTTACAACCTTGGCAAATTCATCAAGGTCCATCGGTTTGGTAACATAGCAGTTGGCATGCAGGTTGTAGCTCTTGATAATGTCTTCCTCGGCATCTGAAACAGTCAATATGACGACCGGTATGCCCATGAGCTCAGGGTCTTCCTTGATTTCCGCCAGCGTGCGCCGGCCGTCCTTGCGCGGCATGTTCAGGTCCATCAGGATTACGTCAGGGCGCGGTACATCGGCATACTTGCCTTTCTTGCGCAGGAACTCCAGTACCTCAGCGCCGTCATTCACGTGAAACAACTGGTTGCGTATTTTCGATTCCTTTAGGGCTTCCGCCGTAAGTTGGAAATCAGCAGGGTTGTCCTCGGCCAGCAGGATGATGATCGGTTCAGCATGTTGCACAAGTGTCATTTTCGCTTACCTCCTTCAGCGGGAATTGTGAAGTAAAAAGTTGCCCCTTTGCCGGGCTCCGATTCGACCCAGATGCGCCCGCCGTGCCTCTCGACTATTCTTCTGGCCACGGACAGTCCAAGGCCGATGCCCGGCACATCCCGCCCGTGCAGGCTCTGGAAGATGATGAAAATCTGGTCCTTGTATTCAGGATCGATGCCGATCCCATTATCTTTCACCGAAAAGACCCATTCTCCTTTCTGCTTCTCGGCAGACACGTGAATAAGCGGCGGCTCCTGCCCCCGGTACCTGATTGAATTGGAGAGCAGGTTCTGGAACAACCTTAGAAGCTGACCCTTATCTGCCGGGACCGTTGGAAGAGGACCGTAAGTGATCTGGGCTTTGCTTTCATCTATGGCCTGGCGCAGGTTTTCGAGGGTCTGCCTGAGCACAACCTCGCAATTCACCGGTTCAAGGGGTTGCCCACGCGTTTCCACGCGCGAGTATTCAAGCAGGCCGCTTATCATGTTTTGCAGACGGTTGGCCGCGGTGACAGTAAAATCCATATACTGCAGGCCTTTATCATCCAGCTTCTCCCTGTAGCGCCGTTCCAGAAGCTGCAGGTAGCTGGATATGGTGCGCAGCGGCTCCTGCAGGTCGTGCGAGGCCACGTAGGCAAACCTTTCCAGCTCGGTATTGGAACGTTCCAATTCCAATGTCTTTATAAGCACCCTCTCCTCGGCCTTTTTACGGTTCGTTAAGTCTATATGCTGGATGGCGGCGTTGGTTATTCTTCCACCGGCGTCCCTGATCGGGAATATTGTCACGTCCAGGATTAAAGTGACGGTACTATCGAGGGGCAGGTCCTTCAGGCGTGAGCTGTCAT
>JAPLHL010000110.1 GCA_026389655.1 Chloroflexota bacterium | reverse complement strand
GACCGCGGTAACGTTTCTCAGCGTCGGGGTGAGTACATTTTATCGATTATCAGCACTAGCGTCGGAATCTGCATCCTGATTGTTGATGATGCCCTTGTTATATATATTCAACCGGTTGTTTACGCGGTTTCTGGTGGCGTTGTCCGATGGAACAACCGTCTGTGGGATTACTGATTTAGGCTTGACCGGCAAAGGTTTAACTGTTGTATTGTCAGGGTTGGTCTTTCCCTGGTTGCCGGTATTGGAATCTGAGTTTTGCCTGTTGAATCTCGCATTGGTCGTTTTGGTATGCTCGATGATGGCGTTTAAGCTGGGTTTAACGGAATCAGGGGCTTTGTCCAACGCGTCCTGCAATATTGTAATGGTTTTGGCTGCGCTGGCATTAACCGATATCTGCGCTTTCCTGGCAGCAGCAACTGAACGTGTTGATTGCTGCCAGGATTTTGAATCAGATTTAGATTCGGGCTGCTGATATTGAGTCACATTTGCCGAAGGCGTGGTTAACGTCGTGGCCGTAGTTGGAGGTGCAGTTATGACAGGTGTAACTGAAGCCGCAGGTGCAGTTATGGCAGGTGTAACCGGAGTTACAGGTGCAGTTGGAACAGGCGTAACTGGAGTTATAGGTGCAGTCGGAACAGATGTGCTGGTAGAGGGTTTAGCCGGCAGGCTTATTGTAGTAGAAGCCGGGATGCTGAAAGTAGCGCCTGAATTTTCTTCGATGCTGGACTCAAGGTTGGCCACAAGCTGTTCTGCCTGGTCAAGCTGATAATACATCTTTGTCGTGGTGGATAGCACTTTATCATTGTTACCCTTGCTGGCCATAACAGCAATTTCCTCGGCTCTTTTTTCTGCCAGGTTTGCATATAGTTCAGCCCTGGCTGTCTCCGATGGTGTAAAGGTCAATTGCACCTGCTCAACTGCCAGCTTTACCTCATATAGCGGCTGGTCGGGCATGGCATCGGACGAGGCTGCCGCAGTACCGCTGGATGCGAGAACAAAGACCAGGATAGCAGCCATGCTGATCGCCAGGTTGCGGCGGACGTTATAGAGATTTATTTTGCGGGAAGCCGGCTGCTTATAGTCGGCATCCTGAATTCCCTGCATCCTGATACGTGACCAGTATCTGAATTCCGGTCGGGGCTGGACAGGGTATGCTTTCCTTTTAACATCGAATGCTGTCCGGAGCATAAAGTCGAGCTCGGCGGCATATTCCGGAAAACTGCGCAGGCAGCTATCCAGGCTTTCTCCGGAGAGTAGCCGTTCAAAACATTCGTTAAAAGCTTCTTCTATCTTTTTAGACATCGATCTTGCCATACAATAATTTTCTTAATGAAGCAACTGCATTAAATTGCAGCGCTTTTACAGTGCCCTCGCTTTTACCGAGCGTCTTTGCCACTTCTGCGATCGACAGCTCGGAGATGAAACGCAAGGTGGCTACCTCACGCTGGGCATCCGGGAGTTTTTCCAGTGCATTTTTAAGTTGATAAACCTCGAAGTTCTGCTCCGTAATATATACAGGATCGCCGGATGCAATGGCGCCTGCTTCATCCAGGCTCGCCTTTTTTTCCTTCGAGGATTTTCTTACGTAGTCTATGACCCGGTTATGGGCTATTTTAAAGAGCCATGCTGTGAACGGGAGGTCCCTCCACCTGTAAGAATTGATGCCCTCGTAAGCTTTAATAAACACGTCTTGCGTTAAGTCCTCAGCTTCGGCCTGGCTGTGCACCTTGACATAAATATAGCGATATATCTTGTCAAAATGCAGATCGTATATTCGCGTAAACGCATCTCGATCACCGTTAATTGCCCTCTGTACTAGTTGTTCTTCTATTTGCACCAGGTTACCTCAATTTCCTGGTGTCTATTATATATAAACGTACGCCGTCCACAAAAGTTTATGTCATCGAAATTGTGTGCTATAAATGTATTTAAAAATGCAGGTTCCAATGAATTCTGAAAAAAAATCTATGCCGCAAGATATGAGCGGGAAGTATTGCCTGGTAACAGGGGCTAATTCGGGAATAGGCAAGGAGATATCACTGGGGCTACTGAAAATGGGCGCCCATGTTACTATGCTTTGCCGTGACCCGGGACGCGGGCAGACGGCGCTTGAAGAGATTCGGGACGGTAGCGAAAATAAATCAGTGGATTTAATAATAGCGGACCTCGCGTCTCAAAGGCAGATCAGGACAGCCGCCCATGATTATCAGGATAGATATGGAAAATTGCACGTCCTTGTTAATAACGCAGGTATTGTTATGGATAAACGGGTATTAACAGAGGATGGCATAGAGATGACATTTGCTGTCAATTACCTTGCCTGTTTCCTGTTGACCAACCTTTTGACCGGTACTCTGAAAAATAGCTCACCCGCAAGAGTGGTCAACCTGTCTTCCATGGCCCACCGGGCAGCCCGGATAGACTTCGATAATTTGCAGGGTGAGAAGGTGTATAACCGCGATGCCAGCTATGCCCAGTCCAAATTGGCCGATATCTTGTTTACTTACGAATTGGCCAGGAGGCTGGAGGGGACGGGTGTAACAGTGAATTGTGTGTGCCCGGGAGGAGTGTATTCCACACTCTGGGAGGATTCCAGCAAAATCGTTAACGGGTTCTTTAAGCTTTTTATGAAAGGCCCTGAAGAAGGGGCAAAACTGCCCTTATACCTGGCATGC
>JAPLHL010000082.1 GCA_026389655.1 Chloroflexota bacterium | reverse complement strand
CGCATGGTTCACGTTGCTGGGATATCTGGTGCTTTTCCATGAAATAGGGTTGGACTACACATTCAGCACTTTTGCATCAGAGGGTGGCAATTTTGGTCTCTTCCACTCGGCGGATGTTGCCAAGAGCCTGAACGCAAAAATCTATGCGGAGGCCGAAAGACTGAAGGTTAAATGGGTATTGGGTGGTGAGTGCGGCCATATGTGGCGGATCATCCACCAATATATGGATACGTTTAATGGGCCTGCCGAATTTCTTGAGCAGCCTGTATCACCGATAACGGGTACAAAATTCGAGAACGCCAAATCGACTAAGATGGTACATATCTGTGAGTTTTCCGCCGACCTGATACACAGTAGCAAGCTTAAGCTGGATCCGAAACGCAATGACAACTGGAAAGTAACTTTTCATGATTCATGTAACCCTGCCCGGGCGATGGGCATATTTGAGGAGCCCAGATACATCATCAAGAATGCCTGCAACTACTTCTATGAAATGCCTGAAAATACGATAAGAGAGAAAACATTTTGCTGTGGAAGTGGAGCAGGTTTGGGTCCTGACGAAAATATGGAAATGCGTTTGCGCGGCGGATTTCCGCGGGCTAATGCGGTCAAGTATGTTCATGAGAAACACGGCGTGAATCTCCTGGCATGTATTTGTGCAATAGACAAGGCTTCATTTCCGCCACTGCTTGAGTATTGGGTCCCGGGCGTTGAGACCGCCGGTGTGCATGAGCTCCTCGGTAATGCTCTAGTTATGAAAGGCGAGAAAACCAGGGAAACCAACCTGCGTGGCGAGCCGCTTCCTACCGGGGCAGATAGTAATGGGGGAGGGACACAGACGGGTGTATGATAAGGGTAAAATAATCGGCGGCCTGGCCATTTTCCTGTGCCTAGCAGCATTCCCTGCCTGGTATATTGCTGCCAGCGGAAAAGCCGATTATCGTCCGAACCCCGTGCTTCCCCTTAGTGAAAACCAGTGTATTGAGTCGAAGGAGTATATGAAACAATATCATATGCAGCTTCTACAACAATGGCGTGACTCGGCTGTCCGTCATGATGTCACCACTTACACGGCCAGTGATAATAAGACTTATGATATTAGCCTGACAGACACATGCCTTAAGTGTCACTCCAACAAAAGCGAGTTCTGCGATACGTGCCATAACTATGCAGGCGTGTCACCCAATTGCTGGGAATGTCATAATATACCATCGAATACAGCGTCGCAGGAGACCAAGTAATACAGCCACTTATTAGGATGAGGTAACTGAATGGAATTGGACAGGAGAAAATTCTTACAAATAAGCGGACTTGCACTACTGGTTCTGGCTGCAAAGCCGATATTTCAAGTGGTATCCAAGTCCGATTTGGTGCGTGCCGTAGACGGCAATATCAATAGCAAGAAAAGATTGGCTATGGCGATTGATCTAAAAGGATGTGCAGGCAGGGAAGGTTGTACTGACTGCGTTGCAGCTTGTCACAGCGTTCATAATGTACCTGATATCGGCAATAGAAAAGAAGAGATCAAATGGATATGGAATAGCTCCTATGCACAGGCCTTTGGGGAAAAGGAGAATTTATTTGTTAAAGAGGCTCTTCGTGGAAGCCCTGTGTTGCTGCTGTGTAATCATTGCGAAAACCCACCTTGTGTCAGGGTTTGCCCGACCCAGGCTACCTTTAAACGTGAGGATGGCATCGTGATGATGGATTACCATCGGTGCATCGGCTGCCGATACTGCATGGCAGCCTGTCCATTCGGGGCACGCAGCTTCAATTTTAGGGACCCCCGTCCGTATATTAAGACGGTTGATCCTGACTACCCTACCCGTACCAAGGGCGTAGTCGAGAAATGCAATTTCTGTGAGGAGAGGTTGATTGCCGGAAAACAACCTGCCTGTGTCGAAGCCTGCAAGAACGGCTCCATCGTATTTGGAGAAATGACTCCGGGAACGGAGTTGTATAAGGTTGTTTCGACTAACTATGCAATTCGCCGCAAGGTTGAATTGGGAACACAACCTCAGGTCTATTACATTATTTAGGTGTTACGTTGATAGAAAGCATATTTAAGGGAAGTTTTAAGTACTGGACGTTTTTAACTGTGCTGCTGGCATTTATAATTGCGGCTTTCTTTGCATATCTCCGGCAGTGGGACGTTGGCCTGACAATCACCGGCATGAGCCGCGACGTATCATGGGGGTTATACATTGCTAATTTCACATTTTTTGTCGGTGTAGCTGCCTCAGCGGTGATGCTGGTCCTGCCCTATTATCTCCACAATGAAAAGGAATTCAAGAAGATCATCATTCTCGGGGAATTTTTATCTGTAGCTGCTTGCCTTGTAGCGATTGCCTTTGTAATGATCGACCTGGGGCAGCCTGCGCGCATATTCAACATGATCCTGTATCCTTCGCCTAACTCGATTTTATTCTGGGACCTGGTGGTGCTCAGCACTTACCTTGCACTCAACCTTATCATCGGCTGGGTCACCCTGGATGCAGAGTACAAGGAGACGGATCCGCCGAAATGGATAAAGCCGCTGATCATCATCTCAATCCCGTGGGCGTTCAGTATCCACACGGTAACGGCGTTTATTTATGCCGGGCTCGGAGCACGTCCGTTCTGGATGACAGCATTGCTGGCGCCCCGTTTCCTGGCCTCGGCGTTCGCGTCGGGTCCGGCCTTGCTCATATTACTGGCGCTGATCCTGAAAAAAACTGCCGGTTTTGATCCGGGCAGTGAATCGATTAGTAAGGTAGCTAAAATTGTGACCTATGGCATCATTGCCACAGTTTTCTTTCTTTTGTTGGAGATTTTCACGGTGTTTTACAGCCATGTACCTGATGCCATGGACCATTTTCAGTATTTGTTTGTCGGCCTGGAAGGCCACGCCAGCCTGGTACCATGGATGTGGACCTCTGTCATATTGGCATGTGTGGCGATAGTATTACTCGTTATTCCCAAGTTCCGAAATAACGAGGGACTATTGTCCTTTGCGTGCCTGGCAGTATTTATATCCATCTGGATCGACAAGGGACTGGGGCTTGTAGTTCCGGGTTTTATTCCATCGCCAACCGGGGAAATATTTGAATACTCCCCTGCACCACTCGAGATCTTGATTGTAATTGGAACATGGGCTTTAGGCGGATTTGTACTGGCGCTTCTATACAAAGTGGTATTGGGAGTCAGGCAAGGACCTTCTGAAATTACACGGCAAATAGAATAACGCATAACCGCAAAGCAATATTGTGATAGTTGTGAGGGCCCTGGTTCACAGTAAACGCCGGGTAAGTGCGCTAGGAAGCATAGCTATGCAGGCCGCCGAAAAACAGGTTGCCGAAGA
>JAPLHL010000254.1 GCA_026389655.1 Chloroflexota bacterium | reverse complement strand
ACCTGGTTCGATCCGGACTGGGTGCGCTATATCAGGTCATACGGGATTGATATTGAAGGGCCCGATACAGTGGTTGGCGACCGGATGCCTGGCATGCCTGCCGGATTGTTTCCCACTGGCATCAAGGCCAATGCCGTCTTTATTCACGACATGGCAAAAAAGCTGCACGCCGGATCATCAGCCGTTCCTTCATTAAAGCATGGGCACTGGATGTCACAGCCAGAGGCATTAAGTGACAGGCCAGAGCCGTTATACAGCGGCTTTTCGCCAAAGGAGCATATTAACGTCAGCCGCCCGTCTGATTATGCGCCATTAGTCCTGCCTATATTGGAATCAAGGCGACCCTCTTCAGTGTCGCAACCAAATAGTGCAAACATGCCGGATATATCCGGCGCTGAATCCCTGCAAAAATCCGGAGAACTGCCGTTGCCTCTACTATTCCATGCGTCTCTTCCCACGATTGAGCAGGTCATTCGTGATAAGTACCTATCTCCCCAAATACAGGCAGAATCATCTAATTATTTCAGCGGCAGGAAATTCGATTTGGTTCAACAACCGTCTATCGTTCGGGCATTAGACACTTCCGTTTCACCAACAGCGCCAGGGGAGGGAACAATATCTCATGGACGGATGTCCTCGGGTGCAATCACGTCGCAAAGGGAGGAAGCAATATCACATGGATGGATGTCCCCAGGTGCAATCACGGTGCAAAGGAAGGAAGCGCTATCTCATGGACGGATGTCTTCAGGTGCAGCGCAGGCTTCCAGCCCGGATGATCCCGATTCAAATAGCAGCGCAGATTTTACTCTGCCTAGACTTTCACATGACCCGGATGCTCACCTTCTCAGATATAGATTAGCGGCTGATAAAAGTGGCGGCCAGGCATTTGCAGCGATGGAAAACATGCTGGCGGGGGCACATGTTGGAGGCCCGGCGCCGGCAATACTGCCGCATGCGCCTGCTGCCTTCGTACAGAAAAAAGCATCGTCGCCGGAAGCTTCGCAGGGAACATCTGAACAGCCGTCAGGGCGTACTGGCAACCATGTGGAATCAGAAGCAGAACAGGACGTGGAAACCGTGGCCATGGAAATATATGACATCCTGAGACGCCGCATGTTAATCGAACAGGAAAGACTTCAGGGCACTGCCGGATGAGGAGAATGAAATATGGATATCAGTGGTGAACTATCCAAAGCCGTAATATTTGTTTTAGATGGCGCTATGACAGGACAGACAGTTGAATGCATGTTCAGGCCTAAGGAATACTCCATCACCAAGCAGAATAGCTGGCAGACCAATGAGGCCAAAGGCAAATCCGCCCCTCAGTTGGAGTTCCGCGGCGGTCAGGCATCGAACCTGACCATGGAGCTGTTTTTCGATACATACGAAGCCGGGGAAGATGTGCGTAAGCATACCAGCCGTGTAATGAAGCTGATGTCTATCGACCCAATGCTTACGGATCAGACCACTGCCAAGGGCAGGCCGCCCATGTGCCGTTTTCAATGGGGGCCGGTCATAGCCTTTAAGGCTGTTCTTACTGATATCACCCAGAAGTTTACCATGTTCAAATCCGACGGTACCCCTGTCAGGGCCACGCTTGAAGTTACTTTCAAGGAAGTGGAAGAAATTGACAAGTTCCCTGCTCAGAACCCTACCACCATGAGTATGCGGGGATACAAGCTGCGTACTGTGCGTGAAGGTGAAACGCTCGATTATATTGCTTTTGAAGAGTATGGCAATCCCGCCTTATGGCGGCACATTGCCAATATCAACAGTCTTGATAACCCGCTGAATATCAGCCCGGGGCAAATAATATCCATCGCCCCCTCACCGTAGGAGAAGATTATGCCTGAAATGACCAGACTGATAGCACAATTTTATATAAAAGTTGACGGCGCTGATATACCGGGCTCAATTATGGATAACCTCGTATCCGTTGAAGTGGATGACAGCCTGAATATTCCTGATATGTTCACATTGCAAATCAGGGATTCCAGTCTTGAATTGACGGGTTCTGAGACGTTCAACATAGGTAAATCAGTAGAGATATTGGTTCGCGGGCAGAATGAAGCCGTTACACTGATGTCTGGTGAGATAACCTCCATCGAGACCAGTTTCAGGAATGGTACAGGGGCGATACTCATAGTGCGCGGCTATGACCAGTCACACCGGCTTAACCGGGGCCGCCAGACCAGGTCTTTCGTGCAGATGACTGATAGCGATATGGCTAACAGGATTGCACGTGAAATAAACCTGCGCACCGACGTTGATGCCACGTCGGAAGTATATGATTATGTGCTCCAGGAAAACCAGACCAACCTGGAGTTCCTGCAGGCCCGCGCCGGGCGCATCGGTTACCGCGTGATGGTGGAAGGGGATACTTTGAATTTCAAGAGGGCTCCTCAGGGTGGCGACCAGGTGCCGGTACTGGAATGGGGTTCAAACCTGTCTGAATTCAATGCCCGTCTTACTACCTCCCGGCAGGTAAAGGAGGTGGAGGTCAGGGCATGGGACCCGCAATCACGAAGGGAGATAGTCGGCAGGGCCAATCAGGCCCAGGATACTCCTGAGATCGGCGAGAGCAGACAGGGTGGACAGATTGCGCAGCAGGCATTTGGAGATGCTGGGCGTGAGATTGTAGTCAATCGTCCTGTGAGTACGCAGGCGGAAGCAGATGCACTGGCGCAATCACTTATTAACCAGATTGGCAGCAATTTTATCCAGGCGGACGGCGTTTGTAGCGGGGACCCGGCAGTCTGCGCAGGCGCTATGGTTGAGCTACAGGGATTGAGCCCGCGCTTCAACGGCAGGTACCGTATTTCACATTCTTTGCAGAGGTATGACGCTCGGGGATATAGCACCAGGTTCACCATCAGCGGCACGTCCGATAATACGATTGGGGGCATGATCACCCATTCCCAGTCAGGCGGAGGTGGCGCTAACGGTGCCGGCAACTACAGTGTGGTAGTAGCAATTGTCACCAATAATCAAGACCCAGATGGGATGGGACGCGTCAAGCTGAAGTTCCCATGGCTTGATGAAAATACTGAGAGCAACTGGGCCAGGTTGGCTACACCCATGGCAGGAGGCGGCAGGGGCATGGTCTTTATTCCGGAGGTCAATGATGAGGTCATTGCGGCTTTCGAGCAGGGGGACATGAACCGGCCTTACGTGCTTGGTTCCCTCTGGAACGGGGAGGACACGCCCCCTGAAAAAAACAGCGACGGCAAGAATAATATACGCAAGATCCGCTCTCGCAGCGGCCATGAAATAATTTTCGATGATAATGACGCTTCCCGGCGTGAGAAGCTGGAGATACGTACCAATGCGGGGCATACCATATTGCTAAATGATGCCTCGGGACAGGAGAAAATCGAGATCAAGGATAAAACCGGCAACAATTCCATTAAGTTCGACTCTGTTCAGAATTCTATTGCCATAGAAAGCAGTATGAAGCTGAATATTAAAAGCAAGATTATTGAAATTGAATCCGAGGGCACCATGACGTTGAAAGCCAACGCCACGCTCACTATACAGGGTCTTATCGGCGGAATGCCTGCCTGGCGTGCCGGGACCGATATGCATGTGTGTCCGCTGGTTACAGGTTTAGTACCGCATGTTGGTGGAGTTGTAGCGATGGGCAGCGCCACAGTGCTGATCGGTGGTATGCCTGCCGCGCGACAGGGCGATATTATCACAGAGGCGGGTCCACCTAACTCGATTACAGTGGGGTGCCCGACCGTGATGATCGGATAAATTATTTAATGATTTGAATTGATAGAGGGATTATATGAAGGACAATGTTATCGAAAAGGACATCATAGGCAGCGGCTGGGGTTTTCCCCTGCGCATTAACGGGCGTGGAGGCATCAGTCTGGCATCGCACAATATGGACATCGAAGAATCTATCGGCACTATTCTGGCTACAGCCAAGGGGGAACGCCGCATGCGTCCCAATTTCGGTTGCGGCATACACAGCCTGGTTTTTGCGCCAAACAACAGCGCTACCTGGAGCATGATAATCCATTATGTGCAGGAAGCATTAGGCTGGTGGGAGCCGCGCATCGAGGTCAAGGAAGTCGATGTCAGGCCGGATACAACCGATATGTCGAAGTTGCTGATCAATATAAAATACACGGTCAGGGCTGACAATAATGAACGCAATCTGGTTTACCCGTTTTACCTTTCCAGGTAAAGGGATAGAAGGAGGTTATCATGGCACTGCCTGCACCAAATTTAGATGACCGCAAGTTTCAGGATATAGTCACTGAAGCCCGGGGGCTCATCCCCCGTTATTGCCCTGAATGGACTGATCACAATCTCAGCGATCCGGGTATCACCTTTATTGAGCTTTTTGCCTGGATGACGGATATGATGTTGTACCGTCTCAATCAGGTACCTGAAAGGAACTATATCAAGTTCCTTGATCTGATGGGCGTCAAATTGAAGCCCCCCCGTCCGGCCCGCGCCGATATTACCTTCCGGCTATCTGCTCCCCAGCCTAAATCCATCAGCATACCACGCGGGGTGGAGGTGGCCACGGTCAGGACTGAGACTGAAGAAGCCATCACATTTACGACTGAGCGTGAGTTCACCATCTCAGTGCCGCATCTGAGCTATTGCCTGGTCAGCCGTGAGGACAAGGTCTTTCATGATTACATGCCCGTGATTAAATCCAGGGACACCATGGATATTTTCCAGAAAGTCCCGCTGGAAAACGATGCTCTTTACCTCGGTTTTGCTGAGAACATGGCAGGTAATACTCTGCGCGTTAATTTTGAGGCCAGTATTGAGGGTATCGGCGTTGATCCACGCAATCCTCCCCTGGCCTGGGAATACTGGGATGGTGAAGACTTAAAATGGGGAAGCATGCGGCTGGAATCCGATACTACCGGAGGTCTTAACCGTGATGGTGAAGTGGTCGTGCATGTGCCTTACGCGTCTTATAGCCGTGAACTGGACGGCAAGACGGCCTGCTGGATACGTGCCCGTGTGATCAAACCCCGGCCGCGTCAGCCTGGTTATTCGGCATCACCACGTGTACGCAGTGTATCGGTGTCCAGTATTGGGGGATCTGTTCCGGCCAGCCATGCTTACAGGTGTTCCCTCGAGGTTATCGGCAGGAGCAACGGCCAACCCGGCCAGATTTTTCATCTTCACAACAAACCGGTATTGCCCAGGAATGACGATGAGACTGTTGAAGTTGAAGGAGCAGCAGGAGCATGGGAAAGATGGCATGAAGTGACCAGTTTTGCCTCATCTAAAGGTGATGACCTCCATTTTAGCTGCGATAGTTATAATGGGGAAATACAATTTGGGCCGCGTTTAAGACAGCCCGATGGTGGTGAACACCAGTTTGGGGCTGTACCGCCTAAAGGTAAACAGCTCCGTTTTTCGAGCTACAGGTGTGGTGGCGGCACTCAGGGCAATGTGGGTGAGAAAACGCTTACTGTGCTTAAAACGTCCATTCCATATATTGCATGGGTCACGAATTTTGATGCAGCCAGGGGTGGGTTGGATGCTGAGAGTATTGATAATGCCAAGCTCCGTGCACCTGAGGTACTTAAGGCCCGCATCAGGGCAGTCACCGCCGATGATTTTGAATACCTGGCAAAGGAAGCTTCACAGGAAGTGCAGAGGGCGCGTTGTCTGGCACCCAAAGTAGGGGAAGCGGGAGAAGGCGTCCCGGCCGGAGGTGTAAAAATACTGATTATCCCCGTGGTAGCAGAGCATGAAGGCCAGATACCGGTCCAACAGTTGATGCCTTCCGATAAACTCATCAGGAAAGTAACCGATTACCTGGATCAGAGGCGCATGCTGACCGTGCAAATGATGGTTT
>JAPLHL010000034.1 GCA_026389655.1 Chloroflexota bacterium | reverse complement strand
GTTGCTTCCGACGCAATCTGAGTTTCCCTGCAACCCTACTGCAACCGTCGTACCTAACGGACTGGCCAATAATTCCGGGGGAACAATAAGCGGTTTGGTGTCCGGGTAGGGCGCTAAAAGTTGCCCGGCTTTTTCGGCTCCGATCTTCTGGACAAGGCGGCCCCGCAGCAATTCCACCTCCCAGTTTTTCCCCAGGTTCCAGGCAATCAGTTCAGCCACCGACAGGGAATCAGCAGGGACCCACGGGGCAGGCTTAAATCCTAAAATAGAGAACTCGACAGGCAGGTTATCGCCGTTGGCTTTCAAGAACGCATTTACGCCGTTGCAATAGGCGTCCAGTATGCCCAGCGTGGTTTTGTCCATAGCAGAACAGGACGCTATGGCGAGGCGCTTTAATCCTATGGCACGGGAGAATTTATCCATATCTAAAGTCGATTCACCGAATATTTCGGAAAGCGTGCCGCCGGCCATGCGGCGGTGGAGTTCCATCTGCCAGAGCCGGTCCTGCGCCTGCACATAACCCTGGGCGAAGAAAAGGTCGCTCTCATTCTGCGCATAGATGTGCGGGACGCCCCAGCTATCGCGGTAAACCTGCACTTCAGATGTAATTCCCTGCAGACGGACGGCGCCGTCAAGCATGGTAAATGACTTCTGCACGAGCACGTAAGATACGGAAGTTAAGATTATGAGGAGTGCAAGCAGGACCGAGCCGGCAATGATCAGAGCTTTGCGCATCAAGCAGTAAGTATACCGCAATATCGAGTTTGAGAATACCGGGGATTATGACCGGGGTTATTCAGCTTTGAAAGGCTGCGCCACGGCCCCAGCTCTCACGGGCCTCTTATTCAGGTTACCCAAGATCGCCAGGGCGGCAAGCGAGGCAAAGGAGATCACCAGTACAATCAATACCAGGATTAGAGCCTGGTCCATATCACCATCCTGAACGGCAAAATAGATGGCGATGGGAATAGTGGCTGTCCTGCCGGGAATGTTCCCGGCCAGCATCAGTGTAGCGCCGAATTCACCGAGGGCGCGGGCAAAAGACAGGATGGCGCCGGCCGCTACACCGGGCCAGGCCAGCGGCAGGGTGATTGTCCAGAAAATGCGCCATTCGCCGGCGCCCAGCGTCCTTGCCGCATCCTCGTAATGTGTTTCAACCTGTTCAAAGGCGCCGCGTGCATTCAGGTACATCAAGGGAAAGGAGACCACGGCGGCGGCGATAACCGTAGCCGGCCAGGAGAAAACCACCGAAGTCCCGAGCAATGATAAAAGCTGACCGGCCGGACCGTTTTTGCCGAAAAGCATGAGAAGGCCCAGTCCAACTACGGTCGGGGGAAGCACGAGGGGAAGAATCAGGATACCATCAACCAGACTCCTGAGCCGTCCGGTATACCCGGCCATCCAGCGGGCAGCAGCAATCCCGGTGAAAAAAGTAATCACCGTTGCCGTCAAAACAGTCGTTAATGAGATCCAGAGAGGCGAGAGGTATGTTTCAGTCAAATGATTGCACCCAAATTGGCCGATAACTTATTTACCGGCCATACTAAAACCATATTTTTCAAAGACCGCTATTGCCTGGCTACTGAAC
>JAPLHL010000409.1 GCA_026389655.1 Chloroflexota bacterium | reverse complement strand
CTGGGCAGCAGGAACATATCCAAACTGCTGGAAGAACAGGGCATTTACCTTGGGGAGAGGGCCGTACGCTACCATTTGAAAATCATGGACGAGCGGGGTGTGACCCGTTCAGTAGGACATAAAGACGGACGCACCATCACCGGTCCCGGGCTGGAAGAGTTGAGGAACTCGCTGGTCACCGATAAGATCGGCTTTGTGGGCTCGAAGATTGAACGCCTTGCTTACCAGACCACAGTAGGGTTGCGTTCGGGCACAGGCATGATACCCATCGATGTCTCGTTGTTTGCCAAAGATGACTACCCCAGAGCGCTTAAAGCTATGATGCCCGTATTCGAAGCAGGTTTTTGCTCGTCGAATATGATTGCATTGGCAACCGAAGGCAATAAGCTGGGAGATACGGTTGTCCCAACCGGACAGGTCGGCTTCGCCACGGTATGCAACGTAGCCGTCAACGGATGCCTGTTGAAATCAGGGATACCGGCCCATGCCCGCTTCGGAGGACTGCTGCAGATCAAAGCGGGACAACCCTTCAGGTTCGTTGACCTGATAGAGTTCTCCGGTTCGACCCTGGACCCTTCGGATATATTCCTGGTCGGCCGGATGACGGATGTAATCAATGCGGCAGCCAATGGTGAAGGCAAGGTGCTGGCCGGTTATCACGAGATTCCCATGCTCTCCGTCAGCAAAGCCGACGAGATGCTGCAACGCATGAAGAACAGCAACCTGATAAGTTTCGCGGCCCTGGCCAGGCCGGGAGAAAGGATCTGCGAGGTGCCTTTTAACCATGAGAAAGTCGGGTTGGTCACATTGAGCGGACTCAACCCCGTGGCGGCCGCGGCAGAAGCCGGCATCCAGGTGAGCACCAGGGCCATGTGCGGAATGATGGAGTTCGCCAGGTTAAAGCCCGTCAGGGAACTATTATAACTGCGAGCTTATATATGAAAAATATATTGCTGGTAACCAACGACATGGACAGAGTGAGGGACCTGAGCGCAGGACTGAGCCGCATGGGATTCTCATGCACAGCCTGCATCTACGCAGACGATGTCATCGAGCAGGACCTGCGCCAATCTTTCAGCGTAGTAGTGGTTGATATCTCATCCATTTCATCCCAGGGAGATTCCGCCTGGAGATGGTTCAGGAAACTCAAGCTAAGGCGGCTTCTACCGGTAGTCGCGCTCGTCTCGTCTTCGACTTTACCCTCCATCATCGCCGATCATGGGCTGGATGACTTTATTATGAAACCGTGGGACCTGAATGAATTATCCACCAGGATACTGAAACTGGCAGCCAAAACAAGCAGGGCCAAAGAAGACACAATCATAAAGGCAGGGGACCTGGCTATTGACCCTGTAAGATGCGAAGTCGAGGTAGGGGGCAGGCTGATAGCATTGACCTTCAAAGAGTATGAATTACTGAAACTGCTGGCTACCAACAAAGGAAAGGTCTTTACACGCGAAGCGTTGCTTAACGAGATATGGGGCTATGATTATTATGGAGGGGACCGGACCGTGGATGTCCATATCAGGAGGCTGCGCAGCAAGATAGAAGACCCGGAGCATGCCTTTATAGATACCGTCAGAAATATCGGCTATAAGTTCAAGAATATAACTCCTACCAAGTGACCGATCCTGTAACAGAATCTTAACATCAACGTAATAACCCCGAAACCTGCCTCCTTTAGACTACCTCTATAAAATTTAAAGGAGGTATACCCCATGAATTCGGGCGATACTGCGTGGATACTCGTCTCAACTGCGCTCGTTATGCTCATGACGCCCGCCCTGGCCTTCTTTTACGGCGGGATGGTCAGAAGGAAGAACCTCCTATCGACCATAATGATGAGCTTTGCCATCCTCTGCATGATATCCGTACTCTGGGTAGTTTATGGATACACTATGGCCTTCGGACCGGACGTCAAAGGCCTGATCGGTAACTTCTCCTGGTTCGGACTGAATGGAGTGGGACAGGACCCCTCGACCGTATATGCCACAACCGTTCCGCACCTTGCGTTCATGGCCTTCCAGGCTACTTTCGCCATTATCACGGTGGCGCTGTGGACCGGCGCGGTGGTGGAACGGATTAAATTCGGCGCACTGCTGGCATTCGCCGCACTCTGGTTCACACTTGTTTATTGCCCTATTGCGCACTGGGTATGGGGAAGCGGCGGCTGGCTGGCACAGATGGGAGCCCTCGATTTCGCAGGCGGCACCGTAGTGCACGTTAATGCAGGTATTTCAGCGCTGGCCCTGGCCATGGTGCTGGGACCCCGCAGGGGATTCAGAGAGGGAGAGTCCATGGAACCCAATAACATCCCTTACGTAGTGCTCGGCGCAGCGCTTCTGTGGTTCGGCTGGTTCGGCTTCAACGCCGGGAGCGCTCTTACGGCCGGGGGACTTGCTTCAAACGCATTTGTCACAACCAACACTGCTGCAGCATCAGCCGGTTTTACCTGGATGATATTGGGATGGATACACCGCAGGCCTTCAGTGCTGGGCGCAGCAACCGGCGCAGTAGTCGGTCTGGTTGCCATTACACCGGCTGCCGGATATGTACAGCCATGGGCATCTATCCCAATCGGAGCCATCGGCTCAATAATCTCCTACTACGTAATGGTATGGAGAGCAAAGGCCAATAAAGTCGACGAGTCATTGGACGTTTTTGCCTGCCACGGCATGGGCGGAACCTGGGGCGCCCTGGCGACCGGAATTTTCGCCACGACGGCAGTCAATTCGGCAGGTTCGGGTCTAATCGATGGAAATTGGAAACAGGTGCTTATCCAGATAGTGGCAATCGCAGCAACCATGGTTTTCTCTTTCGGGGTATCCTGGCTGCTGGCCAATGCGCTTAAAGCAACCATGGGCCTGCGGGTAAAGGAAGAGGAAGAAGCAGTGGGCCTGGACATATCACAGCACGGGGAAAATGCTTACGGAGGTGTCTTATAATGAAGAAAATCGAAGCTATTATCAGACCAGAAAAACTGGATGCTGTCAAAGACGCCCTTTCGGCCAAAGGGATGCTGGGCCTTACTGTAACTCATGTCAGCGGACGCGGCAGGCAAAAGGGTATCGCCCTTCAGTGGCGCGCCGGTGAATACAGGGTGGATTTCCTCCCCAAGGTCAAAATAGAGCTGGTACTGTCGGACGAAGAGTGCCAACCGGCCGTCGAAACTATCTGCCGGGCGGCCTGGACCGGCAGGGAGGGCGACGGCATGATATTCGTTCTCCCGGTCGAGAACGCTTACAGAGTCAGGACCAGCGACAACGGGGAGGCCTGTGTAACAGTTAAATAACGCTGTTGTCCTGAGGGTGGATGCCCGCTGCACCGGGCATCCCCTTTTTTATTTACTTACAATGTAATATTTTTGTAACAATTCGCCTATATATTAATTACACTGAAAGGAAGTTGATGTGCAGATCAACTTCTATTTGGTTATATAACTGAATAGGAGGGTAATGTGCAGATTAACTCCGGCGATACTGCATGGCTTCTAATTTCCACGGCACTTGTAATACTCATGACCCCCGGCCTGGCCTTCTTCTACGGCGGTATGGTCAGACAAAAAAACCTTCTCTCAACCCTCATGATGAGTTTCGTAATGCTCGGATTGATAACCATACTCTGGGCATTTTACGGCTACAGTGTAAGTTTCGGCCCTGACTTCAAGGGGATATTCGGCGGGCTGCAATGGGCAGGCTTAATGAATGTTGGAACGGAACCGTCCAGTGTTTACGCTACTACAGTCCCTCATCTCCTGTTCATGATGTTCCAGGGCGCTTTCGCCATCATCACCGTGGCGCTTATCACCGGAGGAGTGGTGGAACGCATCAGGTTCAGCGGCCTGCTGATATTCTCGATCATCTGGTTCACAGTAGTCTATTGCCCCGTAACACACTGGGTATGGGGCAACGGTGGATGGCTGGCTAACCTGGGCGTGCTGGACTTCGCAGGCGGCACGGTAGTGCACGTGAACGCCGGTTTCGCAGCGCTGGCAGTCGCCATGGTGCTGGGTCCCAGAAGAGGATTTGAAGAGAGAGAAGTTATGGAGCCAAACAGCATACCTTATGTAGTGCTGGGAACGGCCCTATTATGGTTTGGCTGGTTCGGATTTAACGCAGGCAGCGCTCTTTCGGCCAACGGGCTGGCAGCCAGCGCCTTCGTTACCACCAATTTTGCGGGCGCTTCAGCGGCTATCACATGGCTTGTACTTGGATGGATACACCGCAGGCCTTCAGTACTCGGCGGCGCAACAGGCGCGGTGGTCGGACTGGCAACAGTAACCCCTGCCTCGGGTTTCATACATCCCATGGCCGCCATACCGTTGGGCATCGTGGCAGCCGTGATTTCCTACTATGTAATGCTCTGGAGAAATAAATCCAACAGGATAGATGAATCACTCGATGTATTTGCCTGTCACGGGGTGGGCGGAACTGTCGGGACACTGGCTGCAGGGCTCCTGGCCACAGCGTCTATAGGCGGCAAATCCGGGTTAATCGACGGCAACGGCATGCAGGTCTTGATTCAATTGGTCGCAGTTGCGGCTGTTGCTGCTTACTCTTTCGGTTTCACGTGGGTCATAGCTAAAGTCGTAGATGCCACACTTGGCCTGCGCGTGAGAAACGAAGAGGAAATGGTCGGTTTGGACATATCACAACACGGCGAACGGGCTTATGGAGGAATTTCATAGAGGGGTGATGATTATAGGTAGTGTGAGGTGGACCCCATCAGTAGGACAGGATAGGGGCCTTTCTAAGAGAGAGTCCTGCCATTCCTACAGTGTTTGTTATCAAGGATTCTACCACGTTGGTACAAGTATTCTCCACGGCACCAGCGTACACCTCCGCTGGT
>JAPLHL010000049.1 GCA_026389655.1 Chloroflexota bacterium | reverse complement strand
TCTTCGTGGGTTTTGACTTCAATCCCTTTCTTCTGCATGAAGGGAATAATCTCAGTGTCTTTGTCAATGGCGGGGAAAATGCGTTTTTCGGCCATCCTGCGGTCAAGGTGCAACTCCATATTACCGGTACCTTTGAATTCTTCATAAATGAGGTCATCCATGCGGCTGCCTGTATCTACCAGGCAGGTGGCGAGTATGGTAAGGCTGCCGCCCTCCTCGATGTTCCTGGCAGCGCCGAAAAAGCGTTTTGGCGGATAGAGGGCTACCGAGTCAATGCCGCCCGAAAGTGTGCGCCCGCTGGGAGGCATGGCAAGATTGTAAGAGCGTGTCAGGCGTGTAATTCCATCCAGCAGGATGACTACGTCCTTGCCTATTTCGGCCAACCTCTTGGCTCTCTCAAGCGCAAGCTCGGCCACGCGCGTGTGATTCTCCACCGGCTCATCAAAGGTGGAGGCGACTACCTCGCCTTTGACCGACCTTTTCATGTCGGTGACTTCTTCAGGGCGCTCGCCGATTAGTGCAACCATGAGGTGGACGTCGGGATATTTGGCTGAGATAGCGTTGGCAATGTTCTTAAGTAATAATGTCTTGCCGGCTTTTGGTGGGGATACGATCAGCCCGCGCTGCCCGCGGCCAATTGGGGCTACCAGGTTGATCAACCTGGCCGACAGGTTCTTCGGATTGCTCTCGAGGTCGAACATCTTGTCGGGGAAGATGGGGGTAAGCTGCCCGAAGTGAGGGCGGCCCTTGGACTGGTCGGCATCCAACCCATTGACGGTCTCAACACGCAGCAGGCTGCAGTATTTCTCACCCTCTTTGGGTGGCCGGGCCTGTCCTATCACTGTATCGCCGTTGCGCAGGCCGAAGCGCCTTATTTGTGAGTTGGAGATATAGACGTCGTTGGGACCGGGCAGCAGGCTTTCCTGCCTGAGAAACCCGTAGCCCTCGTCCATGATCTCAAGTATTCCTCCCAGGCTCATATAGAAGCCTACCTGTGGTTCAGGTGGGGCCACAAAAGCCTGAAGCTTGGTCAGCAATTCTTCCCTGCTCAAGTCAGCGAAGTTTTCTATTCCCTGGGTTTTGGCCAGGGCCATCAACTCCTCAGTAGTTTTCAATTCGAGTTCTGTTAAATTCATCATGGTTTCACCTCAAACGAATAGTTATTAAACTGTCATTGCGGGCGTAGCGAAGCAATCTGCTGCATGATCCACAGAGGCCAGTAGATTGCCACGTCGCCTGCGGCTCCTCGCAATGACATGTAAATGGGATGTCCCTTATATTCATGTTTCATCATATATTTTTAACGTCGCCCATGACCTTTTGCCAGTCTGCCATGAACCTGGCGCAGCCTGTCTCTGTCATCGGGTGTTTCGCCATTTGCAGCAGGACGTTGTATGGCACTGTGGCAATGTGGGAGCCAGCCTTGGCTGCTTCAAGGCAATGCTGGGGGTGTCGTATGCTTGCAGCTATCACTTCGGTCTTGATATCCGGAAACTGGCGGTAAACCTGTAGTATGTCCCTGATCAGCAGCATCCCATCCTCGCCTATATCATCCAGCCTGCCGACGAAGGGGCTTACGTAGGCGGCGCCTGCCAGCGCAGCCATCAACGCCTGGTTAACTGAGAAGCACAGGGTATAGTTTACCTTGATGCCCTCTTTGGCCAGGACATGCGTAGCTTCCGTGCCCTCGAGGCCGGCGGGTATTTTGACTACTACATTTTTAGCCCATTTAGCGATTTCCCGTGCCTCCGAGACCATGCCTGCCACGTCCTGGCTGATTACCTCCGTGGAGACGGGTCCCGGTATGATCGAGCAGATCTCCTGGACCAGTTTCTTATAGTTGACCTTGCCTTCTTTTGACACGAGACTGGGGTTAGTGGTCACACCGCTTATGACTCCCAGCCTGGCGCCGTGTTTAATATGTTCTATGTTTGCCGTATCAAGAAATAGGCGCATATACTTCTCCTGCGGAAGATATTTTAATTTTAGACGGGCTGCCTGTTAGTATCATTTTATGGGGAGAGTGACCTGAGTACCCTCTACCAGGGTCTCCTTGGCAGCACCGATGAAACTTACAAATAGCGGATGCGGGCGGTTGGGGCGGGAGCGGAACTCCGGGTGGAACTGACAGCCCAACATCCATGGGTGGTCCCGGATTTCAGTTATCTCCACCAGCCTGTCATCCGGCGAACGGCCGCTGAAAACTATACCTTTCTTCTCGAAAACATCGCGGTAGTCATTGTTAAACTCATAGCGGTGGCGGTGGCGCTCATGGACCAGCTTTTCCCCATAGGCCTCGGCGGCCTTGGTGCCGGGTACCAGCTCGCAGGGATATGCCCCCAAACGCATGGTGCCTCCTTTGCAATCAATGGCACGCTGCTCCGGCATAAGGTCGATTACAGGGCAATTGGTATTGCTGTCAAACTCGGTCGAATTGGCAGTCTTGTTACCCAGGGCGTACCTGCCGAATTCTATATCCATTACCTGCATACCCAGGCAAAGCCCCAGGTAGGGTATATTATTATGCCGGGCATACGAGGCTGCAGTGATCATACCTTCGATACCGCGGTTACCGAAGCCGCCCGGTACGATAATGCCGTGGACCGAGCTGAACAAGTTATCATGCATACCCTTCTCGATGTCTTCGGATTGCACCCAGACGATATTGACGGTGCGATCGTGATACAGGGCCGCATGGCAGAGTGATTCACGTACCGAGTAATAGGCGTCTTCAAGTTCAACATACTTGCCTACAAGGGCGATATTGATACTCTCCTTGGGGGTTTTCATCCTGTTGACCATTAACCGCCACTCAGCCAGGTCTGCTTTAGTGGCGTTAAGCCGCATACGGCTGATAATAAAATTGCTTATCCCGAATTCCTCAAGGATTAATGGGACTTCATAGATTGTCTCAGCCGTTACCATCGGGATTACTGCTTCTTTGTCCACGTCGCAGAAAAGCGATATCTTATCGCGCAACCCCTGTGAAATCGGGTAGTCCGAACGGCAGAGTATGACATCGGGCTGGATACCGATACGCCTCAACTCATTAACGCTATGCTGTGTGGGTTTGGTCTTAAGTTCCTTGGTAGTAGCGATATAAGGCAAATACGTAACATGGATATAAAGTACATTGTCCCTTCCCACTTCGTTGCGTAATTGCCGGATGGCTTCCAGGAACGGTTGGCTTTCGATATCGCCCACCGTGCCTCCCACCTCTACGATTACAACCTGGGCATTGGATATTTGCGCCACCTCGCGTATGCGGCGCTTGATTTCATTGGTCACATGCGGTATCACCTGGATTGTGCCTCCCAGGTAATCCCCGCGCCTTTCGCCCGCGATCACAGAAGAGTAAATCTGGCCCGAGGTCACATTGGAGGCCGAGGTCAAGTTCAAGTCAATAAAACGCTCGTAATGACCCAGGTCGAGATCAGTCTCGGCGCCGTCTGTAGTAACAAAGACTTCACCATGCTGATAGGGCGACATTGTACCCGGGTCCACGTTTAGATAAGGATCCAATTTCTGGACAGATACGGAAACGTCACGGCTTTTTAATATACGGCCGATCGATGCTACGGCGATGCCTTTGCCAACTGAGCTTACAACGCCACCCGTCACAAATATATATTTAGCCATAATGATTAACAGTTCTGAGAGAGATGATCATTAATCTTCACCCCGCATTCTACGTGTGCAGTATCAAGTTCCAATCCTCTGAAATACATCAAGCTATAACAACTTATATTGTCAGCTATTATATTAATCCGGATTATTGTACATTGCGGAAGATTTGAACTTGCCGGAATCCCAGGCCAATTTGAAGTAATAAGTAATTATAGTAATATAGATTTGTACCTGTCAAGTCAATGCGATAATTTACAAATTCCCAAATCCATATTCCGGTAGAGAAAAACTTAGGGCTAAGTACCAATAAAGCGATTGCGCATATAACGGCAATCGAGTAGAATTTTCATGTTTATCTATAGAATTCAGGCTAATTTCTATAATATTTCGTATGGGCAATAAAGTCCGCATATCAGACCTTGTTATACCAGCACTGCTTTTGATTATTGCGGCCGTATCTTTATACATCAGGATTGCACTGCCGTATAACACCGTTTTTTCCTCCAATATAATTAAGTTCACCGGCGCTGACGCCTATTACTATATGCGGCTTGTGGACAATATCGTATACAATTTCCCCCATCTGACCCCCTTTGATCCGTATTACATATATCCGGATGGGGGGAACACAGGCGTCACACCCGATTTGTTTGCTTACCTGATAGCATTTGTAGCAAAGCTTCTGGGGCCCGGCAATTTCTCGCAGCAAAGCATAGATACAATTGCGGTTTACATACCGCCTGTGCTTGCGACGCTGGTCATTATCCCACTTTATTTTATTGGCAAAGCGGTATTCAACCGCTGGGTTGGTATCCTGGCCGCTGCCATATTTGTCATTCTGCCGGTTGAAGTTGGCAGGTCATTGCTGGGATATACTGACCAGCACATTGCTGAAGTCCTCATAACGACGATACTCATGCTGTTTATCATACTTGCTTTGAAGAACGGCAGTAGATTAGAACTGGATAAGCCTGCTAACAGGGCATGGAATGTCCTATGTCGGCCGTTGATATACAGTATCCTGGCTGGAATATGTCTCGGCATCTATTTCCTGACCTGGGTGGGAGCGTTGCTTTTCGTCCTGTTGCTTTTCATATACTTTCTGGTACAGTTCACAGTTGATCATATACTCGGTAAATCAGTAGATTACCTCGGCCTGACAGGTTGCGTAACAGGCGCCGTTGCTTTGCTGATGATACTGGTATGGCGTTTCGACTTTGTCAATATCCTTTCGCTGCTGATATTTGCTCTTTTCCCTATTATCATGACACTGCTCTCCAGGTATTTTTGTGCCAGGGGTTGGAAAGCCTGGTGGTACCCATTAACAGTTGCAGTAATCGGGCTGCTCTCCGGCCTCGTAGTCTTTATTATAAGCCCTTCTTTTATCAAGGGGATGTTCGGGTTAGTCGGTTTTATCTTCATACCGAATATATCCACTACTAATAATGAACTGCAGCCGCTGATGTTTGTGCTGGGCCGGTTTACCTTGGATTCAATTTTTGAGAGCTTCACAACTGCATTTTATATCAGCCTGGTAGCAGTCTGCTTCGTAATCTACCATGCGGTTAAAGCCGGTGAAAGGAACAAGGTTATGCTGATTGTCTGGAGCCTGGTTATAGTGCTTGCCACTTTTGCGATGCGCCGTTTCGCCTATTATTATGCGGTGAACGCGGCATTGCTCACCGGCTATCTTTGCTGGCTGGTTTTGCATCTTGCAGGTTTTGGAAAGGCGAAAGAACCCAAGCCCCTGGAAGCAGAGCGGGCAATATCTAAAAAAGCCAGAAGAAAACAGGTTATGGTCAAGCGGAAACGCAAGCAGGGAGCCCCTTTGCTGGCGTACAAAGCTCTGAGCATCATCGGGATAATCTTCATTGTCTTTTATCCCAATTTCGGCCCTTTGCCGGGAGGAGCAAAACCCATCAGTGATATGGCCAGTCAACCGTCATTTGCTCCTTCGGACGCATGGTGCGATACCCTTACCTGGATGCGAAAAAACACCCCGGAACCAGTGGGCAATGCGGACGCCTATTACAAATTATGGGAACGGCCTGCAGGCGGGGAACAATTCAAATACCCTGATACCGCGTATGGTGTACTGGCATGGTGGGATACAGGGTATTGGATCACACGTATTGGCCGGAGGATCCCCATGACCAATCCCGGAATGGGGGCCCAGCAGGAGAATCAATACGCATCCTTTTTTATGACTGAAAATGGGACACAGGCCGGGAAAATCCTGGAAATGGGTGGGGGAAGGTACGTTATTATAGATTTCGATACTGCATTGCCCTTGAAATTCCACAGTATTGCCGCATCGAGTGGAAACCCCAAAGAAAAATACTATGATGTGTACTATCAGAAACAGAACGGGAAGCTTACTCCTCTAATCTTTTTCTATCCGGAATATTACCGTACTGTGATGGTCAGGCTTTTCAACTTCGACGGTAAAGCAGTAACAGAAAGCAACGTGACAGCTATTTCTTACGAGGATAAGGAAGACGCGTCGGGACAGGCATATAAACAGGTAACCGATTATAAGACGTTCAAAACCTATAGTGAGGCGCAGGCATATGTGATGCAACATAAGACAGGTCAATACAAGATCGGCGGAGCAGACCCGTTTGAAAGTCCCATTTCCCTCGAACCGCTTACGGACTTCAAATTAGAGTATGGTTCGGGGTCTACCAAAGCGACTCCGGCAGGCGCCACAGTGCCGGACGTTAAAGTATTTAAATACAAATAGCTACCCGTGGGAAAATTCCAAAGAATTTGGAATTCAATTTGCAGATTGTGTGTACTCGAATATCTTGATGGCAGGCAGAGGGGTTGAGCCTGAGCTTGCTTTCTGCTCTGACTGGTACACCGGTTTATACCCGGCCAGTTGCTCCAGAGGTACCGGGCTGGAGAGCGGATCTGTCCCAATGATCCTGTATTGTCCCTGCTTCTGGCTTGAGATGAAGGACTCAGCATCCGCGTAACTATTAAAGGTCTTAAAACCCGTGATTTCCTTGAATTTCTGCCCGTCTGCTGTGACCTGGTCCTGGTAAGCCATGATCAATGTACTTTGTGGAACGACCTGTTTGCCATCAAAGTTGTAAAGACGGATAACCGTTGAATTGTAAAACTCCGGATAAAAGACCAGCAAAGGCGAGTATTTACCGTCTTTCTTTTGCCAGCAAAGCTCGTAGAAATCCGATTCCTGCTTATCGCTCAGCCTGGCAAGTGCATAAAACTTATCGTTGGGTGAAGCAATCCTGCTGTCCACGATCACGTATTTGGCCTGCCATTTTTTCATGTAACCGATCCTTGCCATTTCATCGGTGGATGTGAAATAGCGGGCTACCTGGTTAGCAATTTCATAGTCGCCTGCGTAAATACTATAGGAACCGGGGTTAGCAGTCGGCACACGGTGGCTCATGCGTGTCACCCAGTAACCGTAATCCGGCCACACAGCTACGCTATAAAAGGTGTCAGGATACAGGTAGGTCTTGCCCTGTGCCGGAGTATCGTACAGCTTATAGTAGAAGTCCGCTTTGCCGAATGGCTCGGGCGTATTATTCTTCATCCATTCCATAGCTTCCATCCAGGCGTTGCTGGGCATAAAGGATGGGTTCCTGGCCGAATTAACGGCGCTAACCGCTCCGGGTATAAGGATAATAATAACGGCGATGCCCACTGCGATGGTTACCAGTGCGGTACGGAGCGGCGGTTTTTGAGCCGTCACATTCCGTTTGGCTTTTTTACGCGGCTTTGCCGGTTGGTCAGCGGATTTAATTGACAGGCAGGCTTCGATTATCATTCCTGCCAGGTAGCCTGTGAGTATAACCAGGGAGACGGTGAAATAGGTGACAAACCTGACCATGGCAAAAGAAGCTAACATCGTCACCAGGCTCCACACGGCCAGGAAGATAAGTTCGGACTGCCCCTTGCGTATGCTGCGGTAAATTACCAATGCTAACCCGGCCAGTCCCGAGTACAGCACCAGCGCATACTGGCTCCATGCCATGTCCAGGGTAAATCTACCCCCGGGAAGGAAGAGAGGCTTCATCTCACCCACAACATCCTGTCCAAGCCTCCATGAAAATATGCTCGATATACGCACCACTGCTGAGTGGAACAGGGCGGGGAATAGGAGCCAGGCCGCAACTATGCCCAACACAGCCAGCCCGGCAACTATCGCAGGGTAATACAGGCGTTTGACTTCACGTGCTGCCATGACGGCGGACAGTACATTGAGCGCTATGGGTACGAGGATGACGACTGCCAGGGAAATCAGTGTCAGCTTGTCCTGTGACATCGGTATAAAGATAAGCAGGGCGACCAGGAAACAGATGATTGCTACCTTGCTGAGGTAATCGGTCGGGAAACCGCGCAGATGGTCGCTGATAAACTGGATGATGAAATATATGAAAATAATGAAAACAAAAAGCAATGCGCCCGACCATGTTATTAAGTACAGTCCAAGGAAAATCCCGGCGGCCAGTGCGTAAGGTAAATGCTGCCCGGCTTCGGGGAACTGCCCTTTAATTAACATGGAATAAGTAAATTGCCGCCCGCGCTTAATGGCAAGTATGAAAAACACGGCAAAGCAGGACGTTAAGAGTACCTCTGCAGAGTGGTGGTCAGTATTACCCAGGAGTGAGAAGACCAGCAGTTCGCCGGGCATAAGCGCCAGCGCAACCGCAGCAACCAACCCGGCCCAGCGGTTTACCAGCGTTTTGCCTATGAAATATACCGGTATGACCGTCAGTATACCCAGTATGGCCGGAACATAGACCGAGATGGTATCTATGGTCTGTTGTGAAGGCGAGGTTCCTCCCAGGATTTTGACTATGCCTGCCAGCAGAAAAGCGAAAAAGGCCGGGACATTGGCGGTGGAAAACCCGCCGGGAAATACCCCGTATGGATCGAAGCCGTAAAGGTGCGGGAAATTTTGCACCAGGTTATCCACCATGCGCATGTAGAAATAGGCGTCATTGCTGGTCAGCTTTATCCATTGCCCGTCGAACACGCTCTGATACGGCAATGCCACACGTAAATAAAAAGAAAGTCCACAGGCAACTGCAAGTATCAGCAGTGTAATCAGCCACTCAGGGAAGGTTTTTTTATCCATGGGAAATCCTGGATAGATAATAGCGCAAGGCCTTTTGAATATTCAAATACAATCAGATATAAATTCCAAATTCCAAAAACCAAACAATTAATAAATGAAGAAAAATGTAGGGTGCGGGTTTTTAAACCCACCCGCAATCGCTGCCATAATGCATGCATTGTTTGCCACCCGGATTTGGGCGCACCTAAAGGAATGCCCCTACGAGGATAGCTGTACAAAGTCGTGGTGTGCGGTTTTTAAAACCCGCCCTTTAAGAAATTGGGCACGATGGAACCGGGTTGTTTGGAACTTGGAGCTTTTACTGTTTGGTATACTCAAATACCTTGACCTGTGATATATCTGCTGTCCCTATTTTGGTTTTCTGACTCGACCCGTAGGCCAGCTTGTAACCGGTGGACTCTTCCAGGGGAACGCAGCTGACATTTGGGTCCTTGCCCACGATGCGCCAGTTTCCGGACTTCTGCGCTGCTACGAATTTTACGACATCCTCGTAGATGGGGGATGTTTTCAGCGCGGTTATTTCCTTGTAGGGCCGCCCGTTGCTGTCGGTCTTCTCCTCCCATGAGATCACAGCGGTCTCAGAAGGTGTGTACTGTTTGCCATCGAAACAGTAAAGGCGGACTGACAAGGTTTTATAGTAATCGGGGTAATAAAGCAATGTTGGGGATAGCTTCCCGTTCTGGTTACGATAATATATTTCATAGTACCTGGAGGTGGGCTGCAGGGCGTCCGAAGATACGATATTGAACCCTTTTGTCCAATCTACCAGGTAATCATTTACAATGACGTATTTCATATTCCATGTGGAGTTGTATTTGGATGCTTCCTTAACGTCCTGTGTCATGAACATGGCCTGCTCGCCGAGCTGGGCCGAACCCGGATTGGAGACTGGCACGCGGTGCCCGATGCGCGTTACCCAATAGCCGTAATCCCACCAGCAGACAACACTATAAGAAGCAGTAGTGGCTGATGAGGTGGAGGCAGGGACCTTTGCGTAATAATCATAGTAATACTGCGCATCACCAAATGGCTCAGGGGTATTGTTACGCAGCCAGTCCAGGGACTCGCACCACGCATCGTTCGGAGTATAAAGGGCTTTGCTGGCCACATCAAAGAATGGCTTATCTCCACCCGGCAGTGGACCTGTATTGGGGTAGATAGCCAGCAGCGCAACTGCTGCTACGCCCAGCGCCATGATGGCTGTATTTGCCAGGGGGACGCCTTTTACTGAAGCAGAACGCCTGGTTGACTTCTTTTTATTGCTACTGCCTGTGGCCGGGGGTGTGTGCAATTCTAATGTCTCTTTCAAGCCTGCTGTCTTCAATATGAGCCATCCGGTGTAGCCGGATAGGAGCGCCACATCAATAGCGAAGTAATAGGCGAACCGTCTCATGGCCAATGCTGCCAGCAGAGTGAGGATGCTCCAAACAAACAGTATCGTGATTTCCGGCGTGCACTTCTTAAAAACCTGGTAAATAATGATGCCTAATGCTATTAATGCCATGATGGAACCGGCAGTGTAGTTGCCCCACAGCAATGCCAGGGTAAATGCTCCCTGGTTGATCAGGAGAGGCTGGGATTCTGCTATGGTGGACTCGGGACGCCATATAAAAAAACCTGCCAAGGCATTCAACATGCTATTGAGCATCTGGGGTCTGACTATATAAATGGCCAGGACTGCCAGGACTGCCAGCACAATGACGGTTAAAGGATAATATATTGCGTTGAACTTCCTGCGCTGCAAGTACCATGAGATCAAGGGTAGAATAGCGGAGGCAATGAGGGCTGCTGCCAGCGACAGGCAGGTCATAAGTTCGACCGCCCCGGCCAATGTTATCAGAAGCGCAGTCAAATAAACGATGGCACCGATTGGGCCGAGGTATCCTGAAGGCAAGCCGCGCAGGTGATTGATGATCAATTGAGCTACCAGCCATGCAAAGCTGATGAAAACAAAGAAGAGGGCGCCATTCCACGAAATTATATAAATTCCCAGGCAGAGGCCTGCTATTACGCAGTAGATTGCGGGCTTAATCAGTGTTCGGTGGTTTAATTGCTGCCAGGGTGAAAGAGTGATGTTTTTTCCTGCGCTGACTGACAATATGAGGAAGAGCATGAACAGTGTGGAGAAAAAAATCTCCATAACATGGATGTCCGTATTACCCAACAGGGTACGCACGAGGAACTCACCCGGGATGAGGGCTATAAACAGTGCGGCCGTCAGCCCTGCCCATTTATTAAAGACCGCTTTGCCAATGAAAAAGACTGGAAAGACCAGGGATGCTCCCATCACGGCCGGGAAAAACACACCTACCATGTCTACAACTTGCTGGGATGGAACGGCGCCGCCGAAAAGCCAGGTGAAAAAGCCCATAAAATAGATAAAAAATAGAGGTTGCCCGGTAAGGTTTTTACCAGCAGGGAAAATTGAATAAGTGTCAAATTGCCCGAGAAGCGGAAAATGATGCGAGAGGTTATCCAGCAAGCGCATATAATAGTATGCGTCGTTGTCAGTGAGTTTTGTCCACTGTCCGGCGAACACATGGTCCCACGGAATGGCAATGCGCAGTGTTAACGAAACGGCGAATATACAAACCAGCAGGACGGCGCAGATAATAAATTCTAATTTTGAGCGGCCCATAACTTTATTAAATTCTAAATCCTAAACAAACA
>JAPLHL010000023.1 GCA_026389655.1 Chloroflexota bacterium | reverse complement strand
AGATTGGCAACGGGGTTTACGGTGACAAAGCCGATGGCAGCGCCCGCAACCAAGGCTATCGCGGCAGCTATTAGGAACTTGTAGATGGCTTTTATGTTAATCACCTCCTATATATTTGTAGCTAGAGCGATGAAAGCGATGAGGATGATGGCATCCTAAGCCGATCATACCCTTCTGTTCTTTCAGGAGTATAAGCCGTATACATGTGTATAACCTATTATACACAGCTTACCATGCACGGAAAAGGGCCGTCCGGCACAATATTTATGCCCCATCAGTCTAATAGGATTTTTTCAAACGTAGCTCACCGGAGCATAACATTGCAATCGTGTTTCACGTGGAGTTCGACCCTCCCTCGCCTCCACAACGAAAATCAAGGGGGCTTCTTTTTGATAAGAAGCCCCCTTTTTAGGCATTTCGCCAATTGCGTGTTTAAATACTGCTCTTATATGCAATTAACCAGAGCAAATAAATTAGCGTTAATTAAAAGTCTGCCTGCAGTATCGTAAGTGCAAAACAACGCATATATTTTTGCAGGTAGCGTATTGTAAGGACATACAGCCTGCTTTATAATGCCCCCAACACTGACTTGTCACAATAACATGAGGAAGGGCGTTATGAGGTTGTATCGAGGTAATTTATTATCTTTATTGCGGTCATTGCTGCTGCTTTGCATTTCCATAGCATTATTATTGATCACCGGTTTCCCCTGCAATTTAAAGAGTATCTCACAGGTTTCTGCAGACAGTGGCGGAGGATGGTACCAGGACGGCGCCCCGGTGATTACTAAAAAGGATTGTGGTAAACCAAATGATTTTTATCCCAGTTGCGATATCACCATTGCCAGCGGTTCCTGTACCGCATACTTTACATGGTTTGACTATAATTCTCCCGGTAAATGCAGTGGGACCCATACAGGGGCCATTACATGGACACCGCCACCCGCCTATCTCAAGCCCGGTGACAAATACCTGCCCAACCTGGCGGCGCAAACAACCAAACAGGACTCCTGCGGTGACCTGGGATCGAGTACGTGGGTAAGCATCGAAGCCAGTATTGGGGGCTTCGGTTATGATTGTGGCGTCCGGCCTCCCTGCTCCTCATGCATGGACAAGAGCTTCACCGTGCCCGCAGGAACAGCAGGGCAGAAGCTAGCCATAGACGTGAACTGCCATCCGGTTGTTGGGGCGGGTTATTGTACCTACAACTATGTCTACAAGGGCAGCGGAACGCCGCCGGCATCAACTCCTCCCCCAGTTCCAGCTCCACCCTCTTCCCAAACCACGACTAAGCAAGACGAGTTGATTATTAATCTAACGCTACCAACTAAGGGCTCGCAGCTGACAAAATGCCAGAGTATTTCAATCACTGGTAGAATCAAACGCGGGGAAGCTCCGATAGCCGGTGCTGATATCACAGCTATCATCTTTGGACCTGGTGTAAAAAGTCTCCCGATCAATTTAACTGCAGACAGTGACGGCATCTTCGATTGGGTTGGAGCCTTGCCGGAGAAAGAAAGTCTCAAGTGGGGAATACCTCCTTCTAAAAAATTCAGCGTGCCTGAGGGTGACTGGCATGTTTCAGTCGTTGGTACGGACAAGGGCGATACAGCCAAAGCACAATCTAATTTCACTGTAATAGTCGGTAGTTGTCTATGCGATGAAGCAAGGGCATTGTTCACCGAAAGCGAGATGAAAAACGCCAGCTTTAAAGATAAGCTAAGGACCGATTATCAGGATCTGCGTGATAGCTTTACCGATGGAATCGTGAAATATTTCAATGACACTAAACGTATGCCCTACAAATCAGATAATATAATGGGAACGTATCCTGCTCTTACATGGATGTTTGCCTATGGAGGAATTGTCGATACAGTAAGCAAGCAGTTCGTTTTCAATGATCCTGATAATCCTATGCAAAAAAAGGGAAATGAGCCTAGCCTACTCCAGTCGATGGATAAATATGTTCAGAAGACAGGCAAGAAATTGACTCCCGGCGATATTCTTTACCTCGCATTAAAGGAACGCGATGGGGATATGAAGGAAGCACTATTGCTGGCACATAATACGTTGCGCTCAATAGGGCGCAAGCCAATTGAAGGTGCGTCAGGAAAACTGGATAGCAATTTCACCGGCGTTTCCTATAACAAAGAATTTTGTGACAGAACTTTTGAGATAGTTCGAGAAGAAGATAATATGGGCCCGATGTACCATATGTTTGGCACAGCCTATTTTGAAATGCAATCCAAGGGTGAATGGGGGCCAGCTATGTATGAGGCAGCCTGGAGCAGGATTCCTGATATCAGGCAGCTTTACGACTCATTGAATTATGTGATTGGCGCCAAGACCGAATCTGTTGCTGTACAGCCAAACGTGTACTCTAATCACATGAACATCATAGAGCAATATTACCGGCAATACAAAACCGGCCAACTGCCGGATCCTGAGAAATATTGTATTAATCTCTGGGGTGTAATGCTCGGCAACGCTTTGTACGATAAATTGGGATATGCTTCAGACGCGGACCAGTACGCTAAATCGGATACAGAACAGGCCACAAAAGTTATGAAGGGCAAGTTTGAAGAAGCACAAAAGCGGTACCAGGATATAAAACAGCAGAAAATACTCAAAAATGAGATGGAAAAAGCCAGAAATAATATTAATACGATACTGGGAAATAACCCACTGCCAGATACGATCAGCGGCGAAGTCAAGCTTACGCCGTCATCATCGCACATGGTAGTCCTTCATGCTGTTAAATGCCCGTCGGATTTTATCATTGCAGACCAGAACAACATAATTATGTTCAGCCAGTCCACCAGAGAATTCCAGGGTTATTATCCGGGGCTTTTCATCCCGCTGTACGAACCTGACGATAGCTGGGGTCTGGTATGGTTCGATGACAGTGAGTCCCAACATCAACAGGTGCTGATAGCAACTGAGGATGGCACAATTGAAACTCTCCGGATAGACCCTTACAACGGAAAAGTTGCCACCTATACCGCCCAGGTCAAAAAGGAGGAAGTCCTGGTAATGAACATACAGCCGCAGCAACTTGATCCTCCAATGAAATTTGGAGATGGCCGTATCGTAACACCGGTGCTCAGCTCCTATCCTTCCAAATTAAAGCCAGCTGGTAATTCCACAAGTCTACCCAAATGTTTCATCGCCACGGCCGCCTACGGCAGCGCGACGGCCGCCGAGTTGGACACACTGAGGGCTTTCCGGGATAAAGTGTTGCTCAAGAGCGAGGCGGGGAAACTGTTCGTGGATACATATTATTACCTTAGTCCACCGCTGGCTGAGTTTATAGCAGAACATGAAGAGCTGAGGACATTTGTCAGGGAGGCTTTGCTCGATCCTGTGGTAACGGTGCTCAAGGGCACGCAGGAGATATGGGACAACCGCTGAGCGGCTGGCCAAAGGTCATATCAGCCGCCCACTAGTAAATATTACGGAGCACATTAAAAGGAGGTAGACATGAAAGGACTGGCCTGGTATTGCAGGGTGGTGTTTTCCCTATTCATACTGATCTGTGCAGCATTTCTGGTATTGCGGGTTATCAATTTTACGCCTCAGTCACTTGCACTGACGCCTGTCCTGGCCATCTACATCGTACTGACGGTCCTTTGCTTTAAAGGCTCATCACCGAGGACGGAGCCTGTCAAGAAAGGATGGGTAATCTTCGGCCTGGCCTGGACTGCGTTAGTGGTGGTGCTGCCGCTGGTCCTGGCTAAACTGTCACTCTCTTACGATTTGCTTGTAGCATTCACGATATTGACCGCCGGGTATGAGTGGAATTTCATAGTGCTGTCAATGTTGGTGGCCATATTGTTCATCCCTGCTGTAGTTTTCTTTGCAATTCGCCTTTACAGGGCGGGTAAAAAGGTGTAGAAGGGCTGACGACAGGTGCCGTCTTTCACGCCTATTACAAATAGAGCCCAATGCCAGAAGAGTTCGACCCTCCCTCGCCTCCACCAAAAACATGGAATAAAAATATAACGGGCTTCTCATATGAGAAGCCCGTTGATTTTAGAGTTTGTTTATACAGCTATCAGGTTCTCTAATACTGAGAGGTAGCCGATATGGTGACTGACCTGCTTATGGAAGGGCTCCGGCACGGTAAGGTACCGAAGCCCCATTGATCTATTTGTATTCGAGTTTATACTCGATAAGCTGCCCAGTAATTAGAATGTAGTGGATTCTCTTACCTGAGAAGCATATATTCGCTATTGGGTTTGCCCGTTATTTTGTCGGTTTTACCGCCATAGGTTATTTCCGCTTTACAGTCAGCGACAAGCCGCCAGTAATATTGCTTCCACGCTGCGGCGTGGTCTATTATGGCGTGAGTGGAGATGGCTGAACAATGAACGTCCATTTTAAACTGGGCGTCATCGCCTTTAGCAGATATGGCAAGGTCGCTGGCAATTGATTTATTGAACTGCTCATCCTTGATTTCATTGGAATATTTCAGGTTGAAATGGTCGGGTAAAAGGATAGGTTTATCACCTTTTGCAAGGTAAAAACGTGATTCATCAGGTTCGCCTTTCCTGGCCGGATAAAGGTAATAATAAATCACTGTATATTCCGGGTGGTGCAGGCGTCCCCAGAACCAGCTGTGCAGGCTGTCTTCCATTTCGCAGTTTCCCCAGTTATGGTCGTGATATCCGAGTCCTTTGACATTGATTGATTTGTCCCCGACATACAGCGTGCCCTCCACCTCGGCGCGCGGGCATGGCACTAGCCAGTTCTGTTTTTCGGTGCCGTTATCGTAAAGATATCCCTTTCCGAGCGGCTTCCATCCGGGAAGCTTTCTTCGGAAAATTAGGTCTGCTCCACCCCTTTCGCTTTTACCGTATATATGATAAGTATCGTCGCTTTCCTGGCGTGCAAAATACTCTCCCATCTTGACGTCGCATTTCTCAGCGCTTGCGCTGCATGTGCCGGGGTCGATGGGCTTTACTATGGCGATATCCTGCCCGTCAGGGGTATATATCGATATATTTAATGCCGGGAAATGTGGTTTATAGTGCGCAAAAGGAAAATGAAAGCCCAGCGCACAGGTGTAGCCATTATCAAAATGGCCGTCGAAATACCACCATTCATAGTAGTCGGGTGTGTCATAGAAATGACGCCCGTCGTCCTTGTCCTGGTAACCCATGGTTCCTGACATGATAAGTCTCCTTTTATTATGATGATTTAATTAATATAGCTATTTAAAAAGCATATACTCGTGTATAGTTTCACCCTTGACCTTTTCCGTGCGGCCTCCCGCCTTGATTTCCGCCTTGTAATCGGCAAGGAACCTCCAGTAATATGTGGGCCACTTGGCGGCAGCGCTCATATTTACTTTTTCCACAACACTTTTTGTTATCATCTGGCAGTTAAATTCTACGTCTTTGTCTTTGCTTGTCAGAGTCAAGTCTTTAGCATACTGTCTTTGTAGCTCGGGGTCTGTCTCCAATTTTGCCTCTTTAAGCGTAAAATTTTCGGTTGTAAGCAAAACTTTTTTCTCGCGGGCAAGATATAGCTTGGCGGACATGGGGTCCTTCGGATTCATTGGATAAACCCAGCCGTATATCAAGGTATATTTCTCGTCATAGAGACGGCCCCAGTACCATCCGCTGAAGTAATCATGCATATTGGAGTTACCCCAGTTGTGATCGTGGTATCCCCGGTTGCATTTCACCTTTATCGGGGTTTCACCAATGTAGAGGGTTCCTTTAACTTCTCCCCGCGGAATTGGGACACACCATCCCTGGATGGCGCCGCCTTTATCCAGCAATATGCCTGATCCTTCCGGTTTCCAGCCGGGCAGTATATTTTTAAAAGTCAGGTCTGCGCCTGCGCGCTTTGTGTGTACTGAGACTTTATAGGTGCCGTCTTTTTCCTGACGCACGAAATTGCCGCCCATTTTAACATCGCAGTGATCGGTTGATGCGCTGCAGTCTTTTACATCGAAGGGTTTAAAAGTGACGACATTTTTACCATCGGGTGCATAAATATGCAGTTGTATACCCGGTATATGGGTTTCAGCAAAAACGAGGCGGTAATGGAAAGTAATAACGCATGAATAACCGTTATCAAATTGCGCATCAAGGTACCACCATTCATAGTAGTTATCGTCCGGGTATGGGTGCATTGCATCGTCTTTATTCTGGTATTCAGTGATTGGTTTGTTTGACATTTATTCTCCCTCAGAAACTATTAATTTATTTCGTTAAGGTAAACACCGGGCAACCGGTAAGGTTGACTTGTGTTAGACCCATTTCCCAATTTTCAACACCTGCCAGGTCAATTGCAGGTTTCCTGTTTTGCAGGGGAGTCTTACTTTGACATATTCTGCATCTTTTCCTTGATTATTCGCCGGATCTCACGCTTAAGTATCTTGCCCAAGCCGGTCTTGGGGAGCGCTTCCATGAAGAATATTCTCTTGGGTGCGACAAAGTGGTGCAGTTTCTCTCCAAGGTAAGACAGCAGCTCTTCTTCGGTGACCTTCTGTCCCGGTTTTAACACTACCGCCGCCCCCACTTCCTCTCCATATTTTTCATCAGGTATAGCGACAACGGCACATTCCAGCACTGCCGGGTGTTTATATAACCAGCCTTCGGCCACACCGGGGTCTATGTTCTCCCCTCCCTTAATTATCAGGTCCTTTTTTCTTCCCGTAACATACAGCTCTCCGACATCATCCAATTTGCCAAGATCACCCGTATGCAGCCAACCCCCCTTGAGGGCCTCAGCTGTTTCTTTTGGCTTATTCAGGTAGCCCTTTGTAACTATCGGGCCGCAGCAGATAATCTCACCTTCGGTGCCGCGTGGGACCTCGTTATCATTGTCATCTACTATTTTTAAGGCCAGTCCCGGCATGGGGAACCCCACACTGCCCGGTTTTCGCGGCCAGTCCCTCCGCTGGCGGGCGATGGAGCCCCCAACTTCGGTACATCCATAGCCCTGGGTGATCTCCTTTTTTAAGATGGCTTCTGATTGCTTTATAGTGTCCATGGCAAGCGGGCCCCCTGAACTGATTAGCAGGTCAACGAATGACAGGTCATCTTTCTTGGGGTCCGCCACTAGTATCATAAATATTAATATGGTCGGGACAACCGGAATAATTTTGACATTGTATTTCTTGAGAGCGTCCAATACTTTTCTGGGGTCGAACGGCGGCATCAGTATATTTACAAAACCTGAGAAGTAGCCTTCCAGGCAGCTAAGCACGCCGTAAATATGGTTCATAGGTATCGTAGTAAGCAGCGCGTCCCCGGGATTGCAGCTCCAGACCGAGTAACCGGTTTTCATCTGGCATTCAAGGTTATTGTGGGTAAGCATGACCCCCTTGGGGAAACCTGTGGTGCCTGAGGTGTACATAAGAATAGCGAGGTCTTCCTTATCTACATCAGCTACATTGCCTTTACTGGAGTCCTTCAACAGGTCGCTATAGGGAATTATATCGGGCCCCCCCTCTTTACCAATGACTATAATCTTTTGAATGGTATTCAGGCCGGCGGCAGCCTCGCGTACTTTGGGGAGAAGGATATCATCTGTAAATACGATTTTGCAGGCTGAATCCTGCAGTATGTAGCGTATCTCGGCTGGCGTCAGCATGTAGATTATCGGGAGGTAAGCTGCGCCCATCCGGGTAACGCCATTCATAATCTCCGGGATTTCGGGAATGTTGCTGATGACGGAGCCCAGGATGTCCCCCTTTTTTACACCGATATTTTGTAGACCGGTAGCCAGCGCTTTGGCATGGTCGAGGATCTGCTTGTTTGTCCAGGTTTGTTCCCCGGCGGCGCCGAGGTAAATAAACTGTTTGTATTCGCCGTATTTTTTTACATTGTCATCAAGCCAGCGCCCTATGTTATAGTCCATCATACCTCCCGTAAAATCTAAATACGATATCCACTTGTCTGCATACCTGGCATAAATAATTAAATTCCTGAATCACGATTCCGTATATGTTAAATTCAGGGCAGTTATAATGAAATAACTATCTGAGCTAATCTTGGGCTTCAGGCTTCTTTTTAGGGTAAGCTGATATACTTTTTAAAATATTTTCGGTCTGATACCGGATATAGTCGTCCAGTAAATATCCTCTAGCGAATAAAGGTTTCCTCAAAACCCACATATGACCTGTAACGATGATGGTGTTGGCAACCAAAGTGAGATCATTTATGACGAATTCTCCGCTATCGCAACCCCTTTGCAACATTTTCTCGAATTCCGCCATAAGGGTCCTTTCCCTGTCCATGATTACTCTGCGGGCGTCCCGTTGCAGGTTTTTCATTTCCTGGTAAAAAAAGCGTGTGAAATCAGGGATTCCAGCCATCCCCCTGTATAAGTCATCAATAACTTTTATAAGTGCGTCGGTTGGGCTGAGTGAATCATAGCTGGCGATCATTTGCTTCACGAAGTCGGTGTAGAAATGCTGGTCATAGTCCATCATTATACCGAGGATATCTTCCTTGCTGCCGATATAGTAATAGAGATGCCCCATAGACATGCCGCACACTTTGGCAATGTCGCGGATAGTAGTGCGTTCGTATCCTTGTTTAACAAAAAGCGGCGCTACTGATTTTGCTATGTGCTCTCTTCTTTCAGAGACTAATTCAGTATTGCGGCTATATGTTCTGATATCGTTTTCTTTCATAGAGCGAGCGCTCTTTTTTGCTTCATGAACATTATATATAAATATGAATAATTGTCAATTCCCTTTTATCTGTACTCTGCCCGGGAAAGGTGATTAATTTCGCTGCGTGGATTTTAATATTTAGTACCATCGAGAATAATTTGTCCCGCGATCCTGGCGGCTTTCCCTGCAGGAGCACGGCATTTATTTATTGCATTGGCGGCGACGAATTCCGCCTGGTCATTCGGATCGGTCAGGTTGAAGCTGCGGCCGAACATATGGTGCTGTACATCCCGGCAATTGCAGCCGCCGAATTCCTCTTCGAAGCGCCTGCACAGCTTGCGCGATGCGCTTGTAGTGCGTTGGACCGCAGCAAAATCGTCCGGTTTCTCGTTGCCGAAGGCAAGTCCCAACGCCATTATCGCTCCGATCACTGCCCCACACGTTTCACCCCTGAGCGCTATACCGGGCATGGCGGTGGCCGCCTTGATAGTTTGAGCGTTGCCCATCCGGAATTCTTCCTGCAGTGCCAATAAAGTCCCCTGGGCGCAACTGCCGTACAACTCTTCGTAATCCCCTGCTTTTTGCTCCAGCAGGTTGAGCCTGTCTTCTATCGACTTTTCCTGTTCCATATTTAGACCTCGCTTTATATTCTATCTGGGAAATAAATGTATACCCCAGTACCCGAGGTAGGAAAAGAGTATATGTTTAGGCAGTCTGCCGGCCGCGCCTACCAGCAGGAATTTCCATGCAGGGTATTTCAGTATGCCGGCGGCCAACCCTGCTATATCGAATAACGGGTTCGGTATGAAAGCAAGCACAAAGATCGTCCAACTGCCCCATTTGCGCATCCATTCCACTATTCTTTCATATGTTTTTGTATATGGAATCGCCATGCGGCCGCTGTAACCCAGCATGTATCCCGTGAATTCACCCAGTGTGGCTCCTAAACCGGATGCCACTCCAAACCAGAGAGGGTCCCATGAATTTGCCGAAAACGCGCCGAAGGCGGAGGTCATTGCCAGCCCCGGCACGGGAATAATTATCGTGGCTGAAGCTGCTGCCGAAATTATAAAGACCCCGACATATTTAAGCCCCCCGTATTCGCTGAGCTGGCGGGAGAATTCCATTATGTTCTTGCGCTGCCAGAATATAATGAGAAAAAGGGCGATAACGAGCAGCAATGTCACAATTTGTATGACCCTGTCTTTGGTCCAAAAACCGGGCCTTATCTCTTCTTTCTCTTCGATTTGTTCCAGCTCTACTTTGACACGTTCTTCATCATTCTTCATATTTTAGGCAACAGGCTTGCGTATTTTTCGGTCCTGCTTAAGCCCGCCTCGCTTTGTATCAACCATGTCATCCAGCAAAGTTCTATGGCCTTATACCCGGTCT
>JAPLHL010000030.1 GCA_026389655.1 Chloroflexota bacterium | reverse complement strand
ATTTGCCTTTGACAATGACTCCATCGTAGCCGGAAAAGCGCAGCTCGGAACCGAAATGGGCTGCGCCATTGGCGTCGCCGTAGAATGTTGTATAGGGAGAGCGTGAGGCGACCACCCATCGGCTGAAGCTGGGGCCGCCTGCACCCGTTAGTAGTCCGGTCATGAATATCAGGGGATTGTCAGGGCCTAAAGGATCGGTTTTCTCGTCGATCATATCTGCCAGGTAACGGCAGGCTATACCGCCGGCGCCCAGGAAATCACGGGCGTATTGCTCATTCAACGCCTCATCTTTAAGTTCTTTTTTTGTGAGGTCAACTATCAGTATCTTGCCCATATATCCGTTCATTACAAACTCCTTATGCAGTTATTCAGGCAAACAGTACACAATCTACAGCCCCTCCCCCGGTTCTAGATCAGTTAGTAAGGTAAGCGGATTTTCGATAATTGAGAAGTGCCCTCTTACTCTGAGCGAATTTAACATTTTATTTCTTCTTTGTCAATCAGGTAATTTTGGCAGGGGGACTATCGTCCAGGGACATTGCATATTCCATTAAATATTGTTAACATATAAAAAATTTCGATAGTGTAAAATATCTTATCGAACTATGTTACAGACGGCACCGGAATTGATGGGTACATTGACATCTTAAAGAGAAGAATCCAGGAAATAAATGAATCAAGTAGGCTGTATGAAGTGTAAATGCGTTGGGTTACTAATTTGCTGTTTTATTATTCTGACTTCTGTGCTGGTTGCCTGTGCGCCGGTCTCTCCGCCAGAAGCTAAACCGGCTGCGGCTGCCGTTACGGCTGAGAAGCCGGCGGCGAAGTCAGTATTGACACCTTCCGATGCGGATGACGCACTGCACGAAACTGCCGGCACTATTTATGAATGGTGGTACTGGGATGCTACTTTTGATAACGGGTACTCTATGTCAGCGTCATGGGGCATCAATGATCCGAGTTTTGTAAAGGATAAAAAAGAGACACCCGACTACATCGGGTTTTCTATATATGATCCCTCGGGTATAAAAACGAATGCCGATGTCTCTTTTGCAGACAAAGATGTAACTGCCTCGAAAACAAGCTGTGATGTGACTATGGGGACCAATCATTTGAAAGGGAGCGTACCCCGGTATGACATGGAGTTCCGCGATAAAGACCTGGGATGCAAGTTGACATTCGAAAGCGTTGTTACTGAAGGTTTCCGGAAACCCCCGGACGGCGTATCTTATTTTACCAGACAGCCGGACAAGTGGATAGGTTGGGTAGTACCTCAACCCAGGGCCAAGGTGACGGGAACATTGATTTTGAATGGCAAGGAGATCCCGGTAACCGGTACGGGTTATCACGATCATAACTGGGGCAATATTGCGCTGACAGAGTTGTATGATCACTGGTATTGGGGACGCATATTCTTACCTGATTACACGATTATATATTCGATAGCGCAGATGAACGAAGCCCTTGGGAAAAAACCTTCTTCCGTTTTACTTGCCTATAAGGGAGAAAAACTGGTGGGTCTAACGACAGATGTTACCGCCGAAGGCAGCGATTTTATGCCGGATAAATTAACCGGCGCCCAATATCCGCAGGCACTGGTTATACAGTCGAAAGGCCAGACCATCAAGGGGACGATTACTCATAAATTGAATCACGTGGTAGAAGCGCTTTTGCTATGGGGGGCCGAGGAAGGCAAGGGCCATGCTTACTTCCGGTTCCTATCGGATGCCGATATAAAACTGGATGTACCAGGCGATAAAATAGATACCAAGGCCTCGGTGCTTCACGAATACTTGATACCCTAGATGAAAAGTATAGACAGTTAGTGGAGGTCATACAAGAGTGTGGCCATGATTGGGGTGCCTCCTCCTTTGGCCGGCAGGGATTATTCCCTGCCGGCCTCGTGTTTTATTGCTTTGAAATGACTCAATTAGTCCACCGGGTAAATTATTGCAGCCGGATAAAACAGGCTATTGTCCACGGGCATTGCATTTTTCACTATATATTGTTAACATTTAAAAATATTTACAGAGTGTAAAATATCTAATCGAACTATGTTGCAGACCGCACCCTAATTGATGGGTATAGGGACGTCTTTACAGGAAAATTCACGGTAATAAATAAATCAGGGAGGTTGTATGAAGTCTAAATTTGCTGGGTTACTAATTTGCTGTTTCATCATTCTGGCATCTGCGCTGGTTGCCTGTGCGCCGGTATCTACGCCTGCGCCTGTGCCTGCGCCTGCGCCTGAAGCTAAACAGGTTGGGACTACCCCGACAATTGATGCATCGGCGGGAGCGAAGGGGTTATTCACTGCTTCCGAGGTAGATGATGCACTGCATACTAAGGACGGCACAATTTATGAATGGTGGTACCTTGATGCTGCTTTCGACAACGGGTACTCCTTTTCTACGTCCTGGCAGGTTGTTACCCCGGAATTTATCGGTAACGACACAACCCACCTTATCCAGTTTGCCATATATGACCCGGATGGCAAGAAAACGAGCGTCGATGTGCCTTTCGATGTGAAAGATACCAATATCTCGACAAAAACATGTGACGTGACAATGGGGACCAACCATTTGAAAGGAAATATCCAAACTTATGACATCGAGTTCAAGGACAAGGACCTGGGCTGCAAATTGAAATTCGACACTCTTTGTGAGTCTTTCAGAAATCCCGGGGGTGGCCTGTCTTATTTTACAAAGAATCCGGACAGGTGGATCGGCTGGACGATAGCTCAACCCAGGGCCACCGTAACGGGAACGCTGACTCTGAATGGGAAAGAGATCCCGGTAAAAGGTACTGGTTATCATGATCATAACTGGGGCAACATTGCACTTTCAAAGATGTATAACTACTGGTACTGGGGCCGCATATTCCTGCCGAATGAAACATTTATATATTCGGTAGGTGAGATGGTTGAAGCCCTTGGGAAAAAACCGACGTCCGTTATATTTGCCTATAAGGGATCCAAACTGGTGGATGTGACCACTGACATTACGGCAGAACCCAGTGATTTTGTGCCTGATAAATTTACGGGCGCAAAATATCCTCAATCATTAGTTCTCCGGGTGGCAGGCAAGGCTTGCACCGGAACAATTTCTCATAAATTAAACCATATAGTTGAGGCGCTATTGCCGTGGGGCGCCAAAGAAGGTGAGGGCAAGGCTTACTTCCGGTTCCTGTCGGATGCCGATATTAAGCTGGATGTAGCAGGGGAAAAGGTAGATATCAAAACCCCGTTGCTTCACGAGCTTATGATACCCTAGTTGAAAAGTATAAACAGTCAGTTTGGGTCATACAAGGGTATGGTCTTACTGGGTACTCCTCCTCCTTTTGGCCGGCAGGGAATATTCCCTGCCGGCCTTGTTTTTTTCTGCTTTGAAAACTGTGCCGGGGCCTGTGCTGAATTCCGTATTGAATGTGATTTTAGATAGATAGCGGGTATGGGGTGATATAATTTCAAGTAATATATTCATAGAGTAGCAATATAATAATGACAGAAAATCTCTCAGGGAAAACCAACTATGGTAACTGGGTATCAAAGAGGCTGATTTATGTCCCGGCGGTGATGATAGTTATTTGTCTGGCATTATTATTTGTATCCTGGTATTTCTTAATTGGAGTAGTCATCTTTGCCGTACATCTTGCTTATTTTGCCTATGCATACCACAAGTTCTCGCCCGGCGGTGATATCCAGACAAGGATACTCGATCTAGTATTGGAGCGAACGGATTGGAATGGAAAGGGGAGGGCGATTGATATAGGTTGCGGCAATGGAGCACTCGGCATTAAAGTAGCAAAAATGTATCAAAATGCCCGGGTTACCGGGATAGATTATTGGGGCGCAAACTGGGACTATGCAAAGGAAATTTGCATGAAAAATGCAGAGGTGGAAGGCGTGGTTGACAGGATGGAATTTCAAAAGGCCAGCGCCTCCTCTTTGCCTTTTGCGGACGAATATTTTGATCTTGCAGTCAGCAACTTCGTTTTTCATGAGGTAAATGATGCAAAGGACAAAAGAGACGTCATCAAAGAAGCACTCAGGGTAGTTAGAAAGGGTGGAAAGTTCGTATTTCAGGACCTGTTCCTGGTAAAAAATATCTATGGCGATCCCGATGATTTAATTAAAACCATTAGAAGTTGGGGTGTGGAAAATATTGAATTCATCAACACCAGTAAGGAGAGCTTTATCCCTAAAGCGTTGAAGCTACCTTTTATGATCGGCTCAATCGGGATAATTTGTGGAACGAAATAAATCAGCACTTGACAAACTTAATAATATAGTTCTATAATTCTAGAAATGTCGAAAAGTAAAACAGATGATGTCCAGAGGTACGCCGATATTTTTAAGGCATTGTCCAATCCACACCGCTTAAAGATATTCATGCGTCTGGCCTCCGGTAGTCCGGAAGGCATATTGTGCTGTTCGAATGATAAGGTTTGCGAGTGTGTGGGAAAGCTGGGCAGTACGTTGGGGATTGCTCCCTCTACAGTGTCGCATCATCTCAAGGAGCTCTATAGAGCTGGATTGATAAAAATGAACAGGAATGGGCAGAGGATTGATTGTTCGATAGACCCGGAGATTATTAAGGCACTGGAGGATTTCTTCAAGCCGGCTGTGACTGCCTAAATTTTTTTACAAGTAAAATTCGAAATATTTCGAATAGTAGTAAGAATAAATACAAAAAGGAGAAAGGAAATGGAAAAGGAAGACACTAAAAAGACGGGTGGTGAAGGTGGTACTATGGCGGGTGAAGAAAAGCGCTCATGGTATGAATTCTGTCAAAGCAAGTGCAAGGGATTTTCCAGCCCGGAGGAAATGAAAGAGATGTTTACGGACTGCTGTGGCGACAAGTCCGACCCGGATAAGAAAGGCTGGAACTGGCAGGATTTCTGCAAGTGCATGCCTTCGCCGGAGAAGATGGGCAAGAAACAAAAAGAATGCTGCTGAAATGATAAACAATAATACTATCGCCAGGAGTTAGATTATGAAAGAAGAAGAGATCAGGAAAACCGTCAGGCTTGGATATGCCCAGGTAGCCAAGGGGAGTGGATCCTGCTGCGGACCACAGAAAACCAGCGGTTGTTGTGGTATCGATGTTAACAAAGAAGCGAGTAAGGCGGTTGGTTACACAGACAAGGATGTCAATTCAGTTCCCGATGGCGCCAACCTTGGGCTGGGCTGCGGCAATCCGGTAGCGCTGGCCTCGATTAAGGAAGGAGAGACGGTGCTGGATCTCGGGTCTGGAGCGGGTTTCGATTGTTTTCTGGCAGCGCAACGTGTCGGAAAAAACGGCAGGGTGATAGGGGTGGATATGACTCCCGAGATGCTGGAGAAGGCCAGGGAGAATGCGGCTAAGGGCAGCTATGAAAACGTTGAGTTCAGGCTGGGAGAGATAGAGAATCTCCCTGTAGCTGACAACGAGGTTAATCTTATCATCTCCAATTGTGTGATTAACCTGTCTCCGCAGAAAGATAAAGTTTTTCAAGAGGCCTATCGGGCCTTGAAGCCCGGCGGCAGGCTGATGGTATCTGATATTGTTCTGGTGGAGGACCTGCCGGAGTCCATCCAGAAGTCGGTTGCAGCGTATATCAGTTGTCTTGCCGGTGCTGCCAGGAAAGAAACATACCTGGACTCCATAAAGAATGCCGGTTTCCTCGATGTAAAGGTTATTGATGAGACCAGTTTCGGAACTGAATTCGTATCTACGGACCCGACCGCGAAACAGTTACTGGAAGAGGAGAAGGTCTCAAAGGATGACCTTGCCAGAGTTGGAAAGGCAGTACGCAGCATCAAGGTAAGCGCGACAAAATCCGGAAAATAGGAACAGGAGGCAAAATGGGCAAAGCTGATGAAGCAATGATCACTTTCGAAGAAGGATTTAATTGCTCGCAGGCTGTTTTAGCGGCATTCAGCGGCGACTTCGGGCTGGACCCGATCATGGCGTACAGGGTTGCAGCCGGATTTGGTGGTGGAATGGGGCATATGGGCGAAACCTGCGGAGCTGTTACGGGCGCCTTTATGGTCATAGGGCTGAAATACGGAATGACAACGCTCGATGGCTCGCAGTCGCACAGGGAAGCCTTCGCTAAGGTACGGGAATTTACCGAAAAGTTCAGGGCGCTAAATGGATCCATAGTGTGCAGGGACCTGCTTGGCCTGGATGTTAACGACAGGTATGCCTTGCGTGAAGCTATGAAGAAAGGCATTCCGCAAAAACTCTGCCCAAAACTAGTGTGGGATGCAGCCGATATCGTTGAAGGCCTGATAAAAGTTGAAGGCCTGGTAAAATAAGTATTCTACAGGTGTAGCAGGCAGAACAGAAGAAAATTTGAATTAGCCTGCTATACCTTGTTGAGCCCGGCGTGCTTGTCGAAGAAGCTTCCCAGCAGTTTCGAAACTTCTGTTCTTAGAAGCGATTCCTGTCCCTCAAAGGGCATGCTGTTTTTTTCTGCGGGCGAGCCGGAATTCAATTCAGGCTGATGGCTTGATTGCGGTGATTGATCAAGTAAAGATTGCTGTCCGGTTGGAATGTCTTGCTGATCAGAAGAGGGCAATTTATAGGATACAGGTGAGCACTGCTCCAATTCGGATGGTGCTATCCATTGGAAGTTAACGCCACAGCCCATGCAGAACCTTGCGCCGCCAACAACCGGTGTTCCACAATTCGGACAATAATAATTCTGACGCATTTTTCTCACCTTCTATTATAAAGGCCCGATTTAATACTCCATTCATAATTTATAACGTTACTCTACTATGATTAGTTTATCCCTGAAATATTAATAAAGTATTAAGCGCTTGTATATTCTATGTAAAAATGGGATTTGCGTGTATGGATATTTTCTGGCTCTTGTGCATACAACCGGTTTATAACCACACGATATTGCCGTGGAGATCCGGCGTACGAGGTCTGGATATAAACAAAGCAATTGACTCTTTTTCATCTCCAAGCTTGGTTGAATCACCATGCCCGGAGTAAATAACCGTATCCGCCGGCAGTGCAAGTATCTTCTTTTCTATTGAGCGCACTATTTGGTCAAAATCCGATGGACTTGAAGTGTACCCGGGCCCGCCGGGGAAAATAGTGTCTCCCGCAAACAGGTATTTTCCTGCCAGGAAGCACATGCTGCCCCGTGTATGCCCTGGCGTATGAAGAGCTTTGATTTTCAATTCTCCTATAATAAGGGAATCATCATCTTTCAGCTGAATATCAAGGGATACCGGCAGGCCGATATTTTCCAGAGGATGTGCTGCCAGTGGTATTTTGAGTTCTGATTTTAACTGTCTAAGTGCTCCTATATGGTCGATATGGTTGTGAGTCAATGCGATATAGCGCGGGTTAGTGCCTTTCAACTGCTTCAATATCTCTTCAGCTTCCGACGGTGCATCAACCACCAGGCTGTCTCCGGTTGCCCTGCTGATTACGATATATGAGTTTGAATTATAAGGTCCCAGTTCCAGCCTTATTATCCTGATATCGGGATCGTCTACAACAATATCCATCGCACACCCAGTTTTATTTTACCCTATTCTCTAAATGACTTTAAGTGTTGTTGATTTCGAGTAAGAAGAAACAGGTAATATGACCTGAATACGTATTAATCGCAGAGATTTTCCGCATACTCCAGAATTGAAAAGTATAATCGATTATGCCTGCGGCTTTTTCTTGCTGAAACCAAAGATGTAAATGATTTCAAGAATTGCCAGCGTGTTGACTATTAATAAGACAACAAACCACGCCGTGTGATTATTGCGGGCGGATCTCCACAGGGCTACGCCTTTCCATGGTAAAGTCCATGCGGTAGCAGCGAGTATTACCCATGTTACCCAAACCGGATATAAAGAATTTACTTGTTCCATTTGATTTACCTTCTCTTAAATATATAGACGGTTATGTGTCTTTTCTCAGGCGGTCCATTTCCTTCTGGATTTCTTTACGTTCCCAATCACCTCCTGCTTTGGGAAAGGCAAATACGTTCAGACAATGAATCAGCAGGCCTATCCCCCATCCGGCAAGGGGGAAAACGAACCAGGGAAACCATGATCCTGAAGCCAATGAGGTGAATGCCCATATGATGACCAGTAAAGCATTTACTAAAATATATACGGTGAGGTGAATGAAAAAGCCTTTCTTTTCTGCAACACGGCTTTCCGCCATCCTGCGGATTTCCTCTTCAGATTGCTGAGATGACATGCCCATACCTCCTTTGAACTTCAGTTTGCATATTATAGCACGCGTTTAATGGCAGCTATCGCTCATTGCAATAGGTTCGTTTCGATTCATTACATACTAATAGAATGGGTAGTCTCTAAAATAAAACGGGTAATAATAAGGCGTATTATAAGAGCGGTTATAACCTTCGTTCACGCCCCTGGCGTACCCTGCGCTATCACCCTGTTTATAACCTTCGTCCTTCCCTTTTGCATAACCGTCATCATATCCGGCCTTATTGCCGCGGTCATATCCCTCTTTATTCCCCAATTGGTAACCCTGGTCATAGCCTGCCTTCTGCCCCTCTGTAACACCCCTGCTATAGCCTGCCTTATCACCATCAGATTTGCCCTGGTTATAACCCATCATATATCCGCTGTTGTTTCCCCATAAATAACCACCCAGCAATGCTGCAGCTATGATTGCAACACAGGCTATGATTATGAGGGCAAGCATCCATTTGTTTACATTGACCGTCCAATTTGATGCCATCTCTCTCCTCCTTAGTTCTTTTGATTATCCAACTCCCCTATTATTTATTGTTTCATCATAGATCAAGAACGTCAAACTGAAAATCTTTTATTATGCCGGCTATTAATAATCATGACGATTTGAGCAAATGAGTGAACTTCTTTTTAAACTTGGCCAGCTTGGGTGTGATGACCACCTGGCAGTACGATTGGTCGGTGTTAGCTGCATAATAGCATTGGTGATAATCTTCAGCCGCATAGAACTCAGTTAACGGTTTTACTTGCGTGACGACGGGGCCGTCGAATTCTCCCGAAATGTTGAGTCTGCCGATATACTGTTCGGCCTGTTCCTTTTGTTCAGGGTTTGTGTATAAAATAATGGAACGGTATTGCTCCCCTACGTCAGCGCCTTGCCGGTTCATGGTTGTTGGGTCATGTATATGGAAAAACACATCCAGCAAATCATTGTATCCCACGATGGACGGGTCATATTCAATCTTAATTACTTCCGCATGGCCTGTCATTCCGCTGCAAACCTGTAGATAACTTGGATTGGTTGTTTTTCCCCCAGCGTAGCCCGGTGTAGCCTTGATTACACCCTTAAGACTTGAAAAAATTGCCTCGGTGCACCAGAAACAGCCGCCGCCGAAGACAGCAATCCTATTGTTATTCTTCAACTTCCCCCCTGGTTATAGCCAGACTGGATGTAGTTGTTATAACTATTCTAGCTCGAATGGTGAAAAGTCAAAAGATGCGATGAAAGTAGAGGCAAATTAATGTGGGAAGTACAGAGTCAAAGCTCTATTTCTCCGTGCTTCTAAATATTCTACCAAAATAGTGCATCAGCGTACCTGGACATTGAGGTTTATAGTTGGGGTGATGTGGATATCATTGAATTAGAGTATTCTCGATGCAAACGGGATCCTGCGCACGAGGTAGGCAACCCCAAAGCAAAGAGGGACCCCGATGATGGATGCCAGACCGAACTTAAGCAAGTGTTCCACGTTAATTTCACGCAATGCCAGTGCCAGGAAAACGATAACCGGGGCATGGATAAAAAATATGGAATAGCTATGCTGCGATAGGAAACTGGCGAGTTTCCCCTGGTTGTTGAAGAAGCGGCGAAAGAGTGCGATTAAACCCAGACACATCCCGATTGCAACAATTGAATCCCAGAGCGAATAAACCGCAGATTGCCAGGTCCCATTACCGAGCCAATTCAATGTGTCACTCATCGCAATCGGAAACAGCAGTATTGTTGCACCCAGCGCCGTAACAAAGCCTACAATACCCATCGAGTTGCGGATAGTCTGGAACCAATTGTGACGATATGCGACAGCACCTAGAACAAATAGGCTGAGGTACTGAGGAATGTATCCGGGCGTGGGGAAGCCGAGCACAGGAGTGGCTTTTCCCATCGGCATCACGCTCCGCAGCAAATAGCCGGCCAGTGCCAATGCCAGGACGAAGGCGCCTATCGCCAGGTAGCCGGGTGGCTCCGAACTGACCTCAACTTGCGGTGTACGGTTCTTTGTCATCTTGCGCCATGCAGCGTAGCCAAAATCGAAGATGAGCAGCAATTCGACAAACCAGAGAACTCCTGGACCGATAAGTCCGGGGTATTGCTGCCATGTAAATGGGCCTGTGACTCCTCCCAAATAGACCGGCATAAAGTAGCGGCCAATGGACGCAACCGGGTTGAGTATAAATATGAATATAAACAGGGGGATACCGAGGCGAAGCAGCCGGTCCTTGAGGAAAGAACTGACCCCTTTACGATCGAAGGATTGTGGTATGAAGTACCCCGAAATCAGAAAGAAGGCCCCCATGAACCATGACTGGTTGATAAGCACAAATCTTAACAGTGTCAGGTAGGCCAAAGGGTCCTGCCACGGAGGTTCCAGGTAGTAGAACGGTGTACCCGCTCCGTAGATAACGGCCACGTGGTGCACCACCATGAGGATAACCAGCGCCAGCCGCCAGTTGTCGACAAAGAGCAGGCGGGAAATTGTCTTTGTTTTCATCGGTGATTGTGTATATGTTATCGGTTGCTCAGACATTTTTACCAATATATTTCGTTAATCTCAAAATGATATCACGATGATGGGTATGTCTGCGAAAAAGTGATATCCAGAAAGGATGGCTCCGTCATTTCCATGCCCGCCAAGTCTAGTGATAATATAAGTGTATTATTATATGAAATGCGTGTGAGGGTTGGTATGCAGGATGCTTTTTCTACGGAATTCCAGCCGAAAAGAATAATCGACAATCCTTCTGAAGATAAGTTGAGGGAGTGGGCGCTCGAACAAGGGGGTATTCTTTCAGAATTCGGCAACCTGGCGGTAACGACTAAAGTACGAAATAGAATCGCCAAGTTTACGGAAGTGGTTATGGGCGAACCTGACCAGGAGTATGCAAAGCTTGTACATGATGTTCTGGACTATCTGCGCGATAAAGAAGTCATAAAGCTCGATCGAGTGATGTGCCAGAAGCAGGAGTACAAGAGGAGATGTCGTATATACGTGACCGCCGATTACCCGCGTATACCGCTTATGTGGGGCAATACATTATTCCCTCCAGAGCCGGGTGAACCGGATTTCGTTACTATTACAGTCCCGGAGTGGCCTGAAAAGAAAGTTCTTGTTTTTCCTGAGACGGGAATGACTTTGATTATGGGCAGCGATTATAAGGGGGAGAACAAGAAGGCCATGTTGCGCCAGGTCATGTACTGGGCAAAGAAGGAGGGAAACCTGGGACTTCACGCTGCCAGTAAGATCCTGCGTATTCAAAAAGACGGAAAATTGGTTGAAAAAGGTGTCCTCTTATTTGGGCTTAGTGGCACAGGTAAGACATCGCTTGCCTGCCACTCACATTGGCTGCGGCCGCCTGAAAGGGTGATAATCCGGCAGGACGATGTGGTCATACTGAAGTCCGACGGCAGCGCAGTCGGCACAGAGGAATCCTTCTATATGAAGACTGATGCGCTGGAGCCCGGTTTGCAGCCGCTGTTATATGCCGCTGCTATAAGTCCAAGGGCAATATTGGAGAATGTACACGTTGACAAAATCACAGGCAAGGTTGACTTCTTTGATACTACTCTCACGTCCAATGGCCGTGCCATGGTAAAGAGGAGCGACATAGCCTTTTCCGACAACGATATCGATCTGGAGCGGGTCGACTATATGATATTTATTACGCGTCATAATGAAATTATCCCGCCTGTCGTGCGTCTATCAAATGAATGGGGAGCTGCTGCCTTCATGCTCGGAGAGTCGATAGAGACCTCTGCCGGCGATCCAACAGAGGCAGGTAAACAACGCAGGGTTGTTGGTACCAATCCATTTATCGTAGGATCAGAAGAAGATGAAGGCAATATATTTCTCGATATATTAAGGAAAAATCCTAATATGCGGTGCTTTCTTTTAAATACCGGCAAAGTCGGGGGTGCATCCAGCGGGCAGAAAATCACCGTTGCAGACTCAGTGAAGATTATCGAAATGATCGCCAGGGACCAGATCACATGGAAAAAGGATGACTTCTGGGGATATGATGTGCCCACTGATATCCCTGGACTGGACCTGACCAGGTTCGACCTGGGCAACTACTACACTCCAGACAGAATACGCTCATACAGCCAGGATCTGAAAAAGGAGAGGTTGGAGTGGCTTTCCCAATTCAGCGGCCTCAACCAGGATATAATCAATGCCTTGAAACCATAGTTGCAGCGGCCTCACCCAGGACTTCAAGATTATTCGTTGCTGCTGTACCTTAATATCTCTGCGAAGTTGTTTATCTTTGCCAGGTTATTGGTTTCCATGAAGCCGTCATACGTTAGATTGATCCACGGTTTATGATACATAGCAGTAAATTTGTCGGACATGGCAGCCACGATCCCGCCGGGCATGCAACCGTGCGGCATCACGGATATAACACCGGCAAACCTGGGATTCTCCATCCAGTCGATGCCGCTGCCGATGCTGAGCACAGCTTCGCTGCCGCATCTGGATGACAGGTACTTACCCGATAGTGCCAGTAACTCTGCTGTGGGAAGCTCCTTCTCGTTGATGATTTCATCACATTGCGATGCCACTTTATGTTCATCGTGTTCTTGCACCAGCTTCTTGATATAGCTGATGAGGGACTTTTTGATCTTGTGGTCTTTGATGGAATCCTCCAGGTTGCGAAACGAAGTATATTTAAACCACTCCCCGAGAGTCGAGACAACAACTTCCAGTCCTGCATCCTCACAATCCTTCACCAGGTTGTTATTGCTGAACCTGTTCGCCCGAAGGAATATCTCGCCATTGATTCCGACAAGTGGTTTACGCTGCATACTGTGATCAATCATTTCTCCAAACGCTGATGCTGCCTGACGCATCAATCCATCAGGAGCATTATTTTTTTGAATTAATATAATTGCCTTACTTTTATATTCTTCAAAAAGCCTGTCTGCCGAGCCTGCTTCCATCTCGTAAGGCCGGGTACGCCATAGAAGTTTCTGGAGGTAATCAATAAATACGATACCTGCCCACGCAAGGCGCTCGAAACCGGGTCCGATGTTAAGATCGCGGTAGGCATTATTGGATACCGACGTGCGTATTGGCAGATCGATACCCATCTCTCTCAATACGTGCATCTGCTCTACGGAATATTTTCCCAGTCTGCACGGACCGAACGAGCCAGCCATGAAAGCTTCGTAATCCTTTGAATGCCCGTTATCTCTATAAAAGCGAATGAAATCGCCAAGACACACCCTGTAGGGAAGGCACTCCGTTCCGGTCGTTAACTGATTGCCGTATAGCAGGCTGCGCTCATCCGATTCCGGCAGGACAATGGCCTTTACTCCTGAAGCCTGCATTGCGGCAGCCACGACTTCGGCCTGTGGCGCCATCCTGGGAATTAAGAGTGTTTTGCCAATGCTGAGGGACGGCGATGAACCCCTGTATATAGACACTGCGGGTACTTCATGTCGCTTATTTGATGTTGAGAAGCCTTTAATGGTGTCCACGAAGGCTTCGAGACGGGTGACGATGCCGGCCTCCGCCGCATGCTCATCTATTTCAAGTTGACCCAGGGGTTTGCTGCCCATGATATCTTCCACCAACCTGAGGATAAATGAGTTAGGTCCGCAGCCGAAATTGGTTAGTACCAATCCGTAAAGCTGCGGGTCTGCTTCAGTCAGCACGGAAGCAGCTATGAGTTTGCTTTCATATTGCCAGTAAGGTCGATCGGAGTATTTTTTCGGATCAACCTCATCCAATGGAAGGTAGTCGAGGGGGATAGGTACAACCCCAAGTTGTGCCAGTTTTTCGGCTATTCCAAGGTTGGCACCCGGGTCCTGTGACATGTATGACCTTGTGAAAAGGACAACTCCTATCTGCCCATTTTCATGTATCTGCCTGAGCAGCTTCATGCCCGACTCTGCACGCTCAGCCTCGAATTTATTTTGAGCTTTGATGCTGGCAAGGGCGGCCTTTTTGGCCTGGACTTTATTAAATCCCATCTTAGCTGCTGTCTCGACCAGGTTACTAATAACCTCTGCGGTACCCTGGCTAAAATCTATGATAGGTACCAGTAACCGATCGCCTAGCCCGAGCACCTGCCTGATAATAAATGGGGATGCCTGTACCAGCGGGCATGCATACTTCTGGTTTTCATCTCCATCCTTTTGCCCCAGCCTGATTGCGCAGGGAAAAAGAATATAGTCACATGTCTTAAGTGATGCTGCATGGCCGTGTAATAGCTTTATAGGAAAACAACTATCCGAGTAGCTGAGCTCAACCGCTTGCTCAATGATATTTGAATTTGTTCTGCTTGAAAGTTCAACATTAACCCCTAGTGTATTGAGGAACCCGATCAGCAGTGGCGCATAGTCATAGAAAAGCAGTGCCCGGGGTATGCCCACTGTCAGTTTTTCCACTGGACCTTGCTTTAATTCCTTTAAGAGCAATTGTTCCCGCTCGTCGAAGCTGGTTTCCATTTTGGCATGACCGACCGTGCTGTCATAGCGGTCACACCTGCTGCCGTAGAACGTAGGCTTTTCGCCCGGAACGGCCATGCGTGAAATAGTGCAGTTATTGTCGCAGGATTTACAGGTGAAAGTTGAGAGCGTACATTGCCTGTCGACGACTTCTGCGAAACCTTTGAAGCTGGAAACGCGTCCGCACACGGATTCCATGGCCAAAAGTGCGGCGCCTATAGCGCCGCTGGTCTCCTTATGCTCGGGGACCAGCAGGTTTTTTCCTTTTAACTGTTCATGGAAAGCCGCTACTACAGCACGGTTGTGGAAAACTGCTCCGGTGAGGATGATCGAGTTGCCGAGTTTACGGTGCCCCACAACTTTGGAAAGATAGTTCTTGGCTATAGAGTTGGAGAGGCTGGCTGTGATAATTTCAAGGGGTATACCTTCCTGCTGAGCCGAAGCTACCGCCTGTCCCATAAATGCGGCGCATCGTGTACCCAAATCTAAGGTATGGGGCGCGTCGAAGGCCAGCTTGGCAAAGTCATCGTTTTTTACGGAAACTCCGAGCATATCCGCCAGCTCATCGATAAAGCTGCCTGTACCTGCGGCGCAGGCTTTATTCATCTGGTAATCAATTACCATCCCATTACGCTTGATGACCAGCTTGGAATCCTGCCCGCCAATCTCGATGATATCTGCGTCCGGGTCTATTTCAGCAGCAGCCCTGGTTTGTGCCGTGATCTCGTTCTTGACCAGGTCAGCTCCGATCAGGCTCCCTACCAGGTATCTGCCTGAACCTGTGACACCAACGCCTGCGATCGTGACCTTGCCGGCGCCATATTCGAGCAGGTTTTTAAAAACCTCTTTGACGGCGTCCACCGGCCGGCCGGCGGTCATCAGGTAGTGTTTAGTCAGTACCTCGCCTGACTCGTTGATAATCACGGCCTTGGTGCTGGTGGAGCCTACGTCGACGCCCAGGTAGCCGGTGCACGGTTTGTCTATGTTTAATAGGGAGTTCGAATTTTGTGCCGCAACGGGTTGAAGCCTGGACATCTCGAAGTAGTTTTGCCGT
>JAPLHL010000032.1 GCA_026389655.1 Chloroflexota bacterium | reverse complement strand
GTCATGCCTGACAAACCGAGTCCTTCTGTCATAAGTGAGAAACCGCCGCCGGAGGTTACGGTCATTGCTCTGACTCCTGTATACGATGCGCCAATTGCCATATGAATAGCGGCAATTTCATCTTCAGGCTGCAAAACTACGGTGTTGAAATCCGCTTCATATGCGGCCATAAATTCAATAATAGGGGTTGAAGGTGTCATAGGGTAAGCAGCGAGAAATTTGCATCCAGCCGCCAGTGCTCCCATCGCAACAGCTTCATTGCCATTGATTAACATCCTGCTGCTTTTTGTCACTGTGGCGAGATCGGTCGTTAAACTGGCAATAGCCTGTTGTTGTACATACTCATAGCCGGCCCGTGCTGCTTTTGTGTTATTTTCCGCCAGGTCCTTTGCGAAGTAGTCTTTGATTACTGATGACAGGAGATCAAAATTGAATCCGACCAGTCCCATTGCTGCACCGGTAGCGACTGAATTGAATGTGCGTCTATCGCCGGCTTTTTCTTCAGCAAGGTCACTTAGGGGGATAGGTATGATTTTATATTGACGGGAAAGATCGGGATCTCTAAATTCGTCTGAAATAGCGATGCCGGTTTTTGTAAGCTCATTGCAATGCATAGACAGGCTTTCCCTGTTCAGAGCGATAAGAATATCTAAAGGCTCAGAGATGGCCACTGCTTGCGAGTCTTTGACTCTGATCCTGAAAAAATTGTGGCCGCCCCTTATCCGGGATTCGTAGTCCTGATCAGCGAATACATGGCAGCCCGATCGGGCAAACGCCCGTGCCAGAATTATGCCAACTGTCTGGACTCCCTGCCCCGCCTCACCCGCAACCATAATATTGAAATCCAAGATGCCTCCAGATTTATTATTAGGTTAATTGGTTATTTTCTGGTTTTATAGAACAAATTGTACAACGGTCTAAAAAATATATGCAGTAAAAGAAAAATAATGAATGGAATTATCAGACTGTTGTGCAGTTGAAAAGACAATGGCTTGTTTATTAATCCAAAAGTAAGCATTTCTATCGTCCGCGATTCCGATATTCCATAACCCGAAACACCATAGGCAATTATCAATAGCAATAGAATGATTTGTATGATGGTTTTAAGCCACCTGGCCCATTTAACATACATTTTAATTCATCTATCAAAAAAAGGTTTGTCCAGGCTGCCGTCATTAGAATAGCCGGAGCTTTCCCAGTAGCCCTTGTAGTTCGTATTATCCGATAGTTCAATTTCGTTAACCCACTTGATCCATTTATAACCCCACTTGTCTTCCGCGACGAGCTCAAAGGGGTATCCACGTTCAGGTGGCAGAGTAATACCGTTCATTTTGTAAGCAAGTAAAAGGTTTTTATCAAGTATGTATTGCAGCGGGAGAGAGGTAGTATATCCATCATAAGCATGAAAAATTACTACTTTAGCCTCAGGCTTCACGTTAGCCTCGTCCATGAGGTCCTTAAGCTGAAGTCCTTCCCATAGTATTTTTACAGACCAGCCCTCGACACAATTGATGGTCACTAATTTAGTATAGGCCTGGTGTTTACTGATTACGTCGTTATAAATATAGGACACGGGGTTATTTACAAGTCCGGTTATTTTAAGACGATATGCTGACATTTCCACATACTAACAACGTCTTGACAAATCTACTACGCTTTATACCTGATGTCATAGTTAAACCTGAGCTTGTAAAACATCATTTAATAATAAGAAGCATTACCTTGTGATGTGTTCATACTTCGACCAGAATTTGATTCCCGTCGATTTTGACTGTATATGTCATAACATCGGAGGGCGCTTTTAACAGTCTCCCAAGTGAATTTATGATGCTTGTTCCCTTGAGCCATCGAACATTTTTGCCTGTAGTGACATCAAATTGCGAACCATGGACAGGGCAAGTGACAACAGTGCCGTTAAGCGTCCCTCTGGATAGATTCCCTCCCAGATGCGGACATTTGTTGTTTATTGCGTATATGGTGCCGCCAATATTAGCAAGCAGAACTACCGTCCCTTCCAGATTGACCGCAACCATACCCCCGACCGGAACATCTGACCTGTTTCCGGCTACGATAAAAGTACCCATTTCCACCTCCGGGAATAAGCTATTTGATCCGAGATTCGGCTGATGCCCAATTAATATTTTTAAGAAATGCTTCTATGTAATCGGCGCGTTTAAGGCCATAATCGATCATAAAAGCATGTTCAAAAACATCGATAATCAGTACCGGCTGACAGCCACTGGGATGGCCGGTATCATGCTCATTTATCCACTGGTTGAATAGCATGGCCCCGATAGTATCATGATAAAGTACGGTCCATCCGATGCCGCGCATAGATGCTGTGGCTTTAAAATCGGCCAACCAGTTATCGTAGCTCCCAAAACTGCTGGTAATCCATTTGCCCAGCGTTCCATCCTTATTTAAAGGTGACTTGCCTCCAAGGTTTTCAAAATAATATTCGTGCAACCGCATGCCATTGAATTCCCAGCCGAGTCTCCTTTTCAATTCGGCGTATTCAGGAGTTGCGGCCTTCCCCTCTTTCAACATCGCAGCCAGGGTATCCATTACCTTATTAGTATTGGTCACATAGCCCTTATATAGAGTGAAATGGTTATTCAGCAGCGTATCACTGAACCCTTCCATCCCCAGTAGTTTGGCATAGTCTTTTGCTTCGTATGGCATTTTCGTCCTCCGTGGTGTATTTTATTCTTTAATAGTTTTCTTTAGATCGGTAAACACCTTCACGTGATACAGCTCATGGTCACGTATTCTGGTGAGCAGCTTCTTTAGCTTGGGATCGCTGACTACTCTTGCTGATGCATCGTATTTAGCTGCCACTTCTTTTTCTATTTTGATATCAGCATTCAGCATGCTGGATGGATGCTTGGAATGGTCTATTTTAGTATGCTCAATCCTGGGTTTGCCGCCTTTGCTCACCATTTTTTCAGATAGCCATCCCAGATGCTGCATTTCATTGATCGCCTGGTCTTGCATCTCTTTCCCCATTTTTTCATTTGGTGCAAGGTATGAATGCAATAAATACTGGAGTATAACAGTATATTCGTGCTCTATACCCCAATCGAGAATAGCCGTTACTTTGTCACGTTTATTGCCCCTGATGTCTTTCAGGCCGTCCCTTTCAACTGTTTTTACAAAATGCTGGAAATCGCCATGATGAGACTTTTCGTCAGAGAGGATGCGTTCCAATAACCGCTTGATTTTAGGATCGTTTATAGCTTTTATATGGTCAGTGTACATTGCAATTGCATCTTCCTCGGCCAAAACGTCGTTTTTCATCCAGCTTGCCACACTTTTTCCAGTAAGACGCATATCACCCCGTTTAAAGCTGGGAACACCTCCGAGTTCTACGACTGTATCTGCTAAAAAATCGAGATGACGCATTTCTTCTCGTGCAATTCCCTCGATCTCACAAGCCAGTTCTCCCTCTCCCATGGAATAACCATGCATGAGGTACTGGATAATTGCTGCATGCTCCCCTTCGATATCCTTGTTCAGCAGATTAACAATATCGGTTTTTTTCATATTTCCTCCGGTTACCGCAGTCTGAATACAATACAAAGCTAACAAAATAGCCGGTTATCTAATGAGGCGGTGTTTCCTTCTTTTGCGCCAGGTATTTTTCTGGATCGGAGTCAAAAGACTTTTTACAGCCGGGTGCACAGAAGTAATACATCTTTCCCTTGTAAAGAGATATAGCCGGCGCTTTTTTCTCGTCTACTTCCATCTTGCATACCGGGTCAATTGCCATTTTCCCCTCCTTGCTTAATTGCCGCAAACTCCAATCTGCCAGCCATATAATTTTAGTTTCTTATAAGAAGCAGGGCAAACAAAGCGGTTTGCCCCTAACCATCTTTAGATTTCCATATGCTGTTCCCACACGCCGTGCAGGTTGCAGTAGGAAAATGAAAAGAGATGGTTGAATTGAGCGGCATCAATTTCCATGGAATACACGGGTTTGTCGACGCCCGGTTTAAATACTGCCCGTCCGAGATCAAGGATGTGTCCATCTTTCAGCACTCCGAACAGTTGTATCCAGACAATATAGTGTTCAGGCGTGTTTGGATGGGGCGCTTCCCTGCCGACTACAACTTCAACAAGGTCTTTGCCCCCTTTGCCCTGTCCTTTCATCAACTCTATTGAAGGTATATGTTTTTCTTTTCCTTCCGAGTTGCGGCCTTTAACAAGGTCACTGAAACGCATGATCTTGCCAGGCTTCTCCTTTTTCATCACACGCTGTGCTACCAGCCTGGAATCAAGGCTGCCGATTCCACCGCACTCAGGTGTGTAGCAGGTGACATCATTAAATGCGCATTTTATATGGCAGCTAGGGCATGGGTCAGGTGGTTTGGGCGCTTCGATAACGAAGCTGCATTTATCACACATCCAGTAAGTCATATCTGCCCTCCTTCAGCAATTATTTGAAACTGTGCTCCCTGTGCTTCTGTGCTATCGTATCTGCCAGCTTATCAAGGGCTTTAAAGTCCTCTTCTCTTGGGCTGCCTTTGATATAAACAGGTTCCAGCAACTCGACCTTCAGATTAGGAATCATGCCTGTAATCTGTTCGACAGCTTTACTGGCCCAGAGATAAGAACCTATGATGGTGGCAAATTTCAAGTTGGGACGAAGCGCATTAGCTAAAAACGCCGCATTGGCTGCAAGTGGATGCGCTCCGCTCAGAACTGTTGGAGTTGCAAGTACCAGCGTCGCCGCGTCTACGAGTGCAATTGCCAGTTTTCCTGCTTCCGTCACCGTCAGATCGAATTGTTTGACGCCCACGCCGCGTTCCATCAACGCTCCTACGAGATAATCAACCATATCTTTTGTACTGCCGTGCATAGAAACGTAAGGGAGCAAAACAATATTCTTCGGTTCGTCATTTACCCACGACTTATATGCGTCTATTATAAACTCGGGCCTGTTGTATGCAGGGCCGTGGCTGGGTGCAATAACTGAGATCTGATAGTCCTTCAGCTTATCAAGGTTCTTCTGGATATTAGTCCTGAAGGGCATCATTATC
>JAPLHL010000063.1 GCA_026389655.1 Chloroflexota bacterium | reverse complement strand
CGGGGGGCTGCCTCGCGTCTCTCCAGGTTGGTCCTGAAAATCATGTGGACGATGCTGTGCTTTATACCGGCGGTCAGCGAATCAAAATAATCGCCGCCTTCCTTCTTATAGACTACCAGCGGGTCTATCTGCCTGACCGACTCCAGCCCGACTTTCTGTCTTAAATGGTCCATAGCAGTGAGATGCTCTTTCCAGTGGTCGTCAATGATCCGCAGCATAACCAGCCGCTCCAGCAACCTCATATCGTCAGGGCCAATTTCCTGCTCTCTCTTGTCATAAATTTCGCATGCATAATCTACCAGCTCTTCAGTGACTTTATCAGCGTTAAGACCCTTAAGGTCATCTTCAGTTATTTCCAGCGGCTGGGCGAATATTGCCTGCAGGTCCTGAAGCAGGCCTGCTAAGTCCGGCCCTTCGTATTCCCGGTTGAAATGGGCCTTGACCTGCTCAGCTACATGGTCAGAAATCATTTCCAGAATGTTGGCTTTCAGGTCCGCACCCTGCAGAATCTTGTCACGTTCGCCATAGATGACTTCCCTGTGCTTATTGACGACGTTATCATAATCCACCAGGTGTTTGCGTATATCAAAATGGAACGCTTCCACCTTGACCTGCGAGTTTTCAATGGCCCTGCTGATCATGGGATGCTCGATATGGGTGGTCTCGTCCATGCCGGCCCACTCCATAACGCCCTTGACGCGGTCGCCGCCGAAGCGACTCACAATATCATCTTCCAATGAGACAAAGAATACCGAGTTGCCCGGGTCACCCTGCCTGCCGGCACGCCCGCGGAGCTGGTTATCAATCCGCCTGGCCTCGTGGCGCTCCGTCCCAACGACCTGCAGGCCGCCCATGGCTATGACCCCTTCATGCTCCTGCTTCCACTCGTTGTATTTCTTTTCATATTCTTTTTCGTCGGTGTATTCCGCGCGCTCGGGCGGCCTGCCTCCCAGGATAATGTCAACGCCGCGCCCGGCCATGTTGGTTGCCACTGTGACAGCGCCCACACGTCCGGCATTTTTAATGATCTCAGCTTCCTTTTCATGGTACTTGGCGTTAAGGTCCTGGTGCTGGACGCCCTTTCGTTTCAACAGGTCACCCAATAACTCAGACTTCTCGATCGATACAGTGCCGATAAGCACGGGTTTACCTTCCTTGCTCATCTTCTCGATTTCTATGGCTATGGCTTTGAACTTGGAGTCTTCGTCCTTATAGATCATGTCGTTCTGATCGACGCGAATCATGGGTTTATTGGTAGGTATGGTCACGACATCGAGTTTGTAAATTTTGAAGAACTCCTCCGCCTCGGTGGCAGCAGTACCGGTCATGCCGGCCAGCTTCTTGTAAAGGCGGAAATAGTTCTGAAAGGTTATCGTGGCAAGAGTTATGCTCTCTTTCTGTATCTTTACATGCTCTTTAGCTTCAATGGCCTGATGGAGACCCTCAGAATAACGCCGGCCGAACATCAGCCTGACCGTGAACTCGTCGACGATAATAACCTCACCGTTCTTGAGCATATAGTCTTTGTCACGCCTGAACAGGACCTGCGCCTTAAGCGCATTATCCATATACTCAGTCAGATGCAGGTTGGATGGATCGTACAGGTCGGGTGCCTTCAGCAGGCCCTGGCGCTTCAGCATCTCCTCCATGTGGCTGCTGCCTTCGTCCGTGAGGTAAACCTGGCGTTCCCTCTCCTCTATCTTGTAATCTTCGGGTGTGAGTTTGGCAATAAGTTCGGCAAACGTGTAATACTTTTGAGTGGGGTCTTCGCCCTGCCCGCTGATGATAAGCGGTGTACGGGCTTCATCGATAAGGATATTATCCACCTCATCGACAATGGCGTAATTAAGCGGCCGCTGGGCCTTGTGCGAGATGTCTATGGCCATGTTGTCCCTGAGGTAATCAAAGCCGAACTCGTTGTTGGTGCCGTACGTAATATCAGCTCGATAAGCTTCCTGCCTGCTGGCCGGTTTGAAATGAGGCCAGCGCTGGTCTTTCTCGTTTAAATATTCCGGATCATATATCAGCGCGGGTAACTGGCCGTCTGAGCTCTGGGCCGGGTAGATGCTGGCCACCGACACTCCAAGTGCGTTGTAAATCGGGCTCATCCAGTAGGCATCACGCCGGGCCAGGTAATCATTTACCGTGACCAGATGACAGCCTTTTTCTTCGATCGCGTTTAAATAGAGGGGAAGAGTAGCTACGAGCGTCTTGCCTTCGCCGGTCCTCATCTCAGCTATTTTGCCCCTATGAAGGACAATGCCACCCATCAACTGGACATCGAAATGGCGCAAACCCAGGGTCCGTCTTGAGGCTTCTCTGACAGCAGCAAAGGCTTCAGGCAGGAGATCGTCCAGTGTTTCGCCTTTGGACAGACGCTCTTTGAACGCAGGAGTTTCAGCTTTCAGTTCATCGTCGGATAGCTTCTGGAACTCGGGTTCGAGGTCGTTGATTTCCTCTACCAGGGGCTTTAGGCGATTTATTTCTTTTTCGTTAGAATCAAATAATTTTCCGAACCAACTTGGCATAGTGAATCCTAATATTCAAACATAGAGCCGATCGACATACCCGTGTGAATGCGATGTATGGCCTCACCCAGCAGGGACGCCATCGGCAGTACAGTAATTTTATCCAGCTTTTTCGACCCATTGACAGGAATAGTATCCGCTACGACTACTCCTTTCACGGCTGATTTAGCGATGCGTTCAATTGCCGGACCTGAGAAAACAGGATGCGTGCAACAAGAGTAAACTTCTTTGGCGCCTGCCTTGAGCAGCGCATCTACGGCGTTGACCAGTGAACCGGCTGTGTCGATTTCATCGTCTACAGTGATGGCCCGCTTGCCTTTCACATCGCCGATGATGTTGAGTGTTTCGGTTGTATCCATGTTGCCCAGCCGACGCTTTTCGATAATTGCCAGCGGAGCATCCAGTTTTTCAGCCAGGTCACGCGCCCGCTTGCTGATACCAATATCGGTGGCAACAACAACTATATCTTTCAAATTCTTGTTTTTCCAGTAATCACTTATTAAAAACAGGGCCGTCAACTCATCCACGGGGATGTTGAAAAATCCCTGTATCTGCGGCGCGTGCAAGTCCACCGTGAGTATGCGGTCAGCGCCCGCCGTCGTCAGCAAATCGGCTATCAGGCGCGCCGTAATCGGCACACGCGGCTGGTCCTTTTTATCGGTCCGCGAATAACCGTAGTATGGGAGCACTGCCGTTATCCGGTCTGCTGAAGCCCGCTTAAAGGCATCGAGTATTATCAATAGCTCAACCAGGTTTCTCTGGACCGGTGAGCAAATAGGCTGGATTATAAAAACATCACGTTCGCGCACATTTTCCATGATGCGCACGAATATATTTTCATTTGTGAATTCAAAAACCTCCATTTTGCCAAGCGGTATTCCTAGGTAGTCGCAGACATCTTTGGCCAGTGAAGGATGAGCATTGCCGCAGAACACTTTAATCTCATCTTGGCCAGCGAATTGATTCATACTTATAATACCTCCAAGCGAAATGACACATAATTATAGCATCATCTATTGAGTCTCAGATAATGTCGTTAACACTTAAGCCGTTACAGCTACGATCAGACAAGGCAACTGAAATACACCAAAAGAGTATAATGCTAAACGCATAATTTGAATGGAAGTGAGAACCTATGATTGATGCTGCTGTGGACTTGCTGTGCCGGTACATAAGGTTGGATACCTCTAACCCGCCGGGAAACGAACATCTGGCAGCCGCCTTTTTTGAACGGATATTCAAAGCTGAAGGAATTA
>JAPLHL010000199.1 GCA_026389655.1 Chloroflexota bacterium | reverse complement strand
GACTTCATCCGCGTGGGATTTGCTGCTGAGAGCAACAACGTGGTGGAGAACGCAACGGACAAGGTCAAGCGTAAAAAGCTGGACTTAATAGTCGCCAACGATATCACTGCCAAAGACTGCGGGTTCGGCACCGAAACCAACAAGGTCACTATCATCGACAGCAAGGGCAAGGTAGATGAATTGCCGCTCATGCCCAAGGCGGAAGTGGCCGATAAGATACTGGACCGGGTTGCCGGGCTGCTGAAGAAGAAATAGTAATTTTCTGTAGGCAAAACACCTCAGTTCAAGCGTGTCGCTAAATGTCTAGTCAATCCCGATACCCCCTCATCGAAGAGGTTGAAACCGGTCTGTCACCTTCTGCAGTCTTCTCCGTATTTAAGGATGAACAGCACGTTTTTTTCCTGGACAGCGGCATGGATCATGAGAAGCTGGGGCGCTATTCTTTTATCGGGAGTGACCCTTTTCTAATTTTGAAAATCGTAGGTTCTGCAGTCCACCTGACGGACAGTAACGGGACAACCTGCCGCAACGATAATCCCTTTCATGTCATCGACGAGCTGCTGCATACATATCGCCTGTCCGTATCTCAATCACCGGTCCCTTTTATCGGCGGCGCTGTAGGGTACCTTAGCTATGATCTTTGCCATTTCATAGAGCGGTTGCCACGCAAGGCTATCGACGATCTGCAATTGCCCGGTGGCTACCTCGGGTTTTATGACATCATAATAGCCTTCGACAATTTACTTAACAAAGCTTATATAATCTCGTCCGGTTTTCCTGAAGTGGACGATGAATTGAGGCTATGCAGGGCCCGTCACAGGTTGGATGAAATTAAAAGAAAACTTCATCAGGCAAGAACCGTTCAAACAGATAGTTCAGAAATCACGGGGGCCTTACCGGTTACCCCGGTATCCAATTTTACTGCCCATGGATATGCCGAAGTAGTAGAAAGGGCGCGTCAATACATCATCTCCGGCGATATCTTTGAAGTCAACTTATCACAACGTTTCGAGAGTGTGCTTGCCTGCAGCCCTTATGAGCTCTACCGCAGGCTCCGCTCGATAAATCCGGCGCCGTTCGCCTGTTACCTGGGCTTCGGGGAAATAAAAATACTCAGCGCCTCTCCCGAACGATTCCTTCGCACTCGTGGCGATTTGATTGAAACACGTCCCATCAAAGGTACAAGACCCAGAGGCAGCACTGCCATCCAGGATGAACTGCTAGCGAAAGAGCTGCTGACCAGTACCAAGGACAAGGCCGAACATGTTATGATTGTTGACCTTGAGCGAAACGATTTAGGCCGCGTCTGTGAATATGGCACGGTTTGCGTATCCGAACTGGCAATTCTTGAGACGTATCCCACCGTCTTTCACCTCACCTCTACTATTCAAGGACGATTGAAAAAAGGCACCAACCTGGCAGGTATTCTAAGAGCAACGTTCCCCGGTGGATCAATAACAGGAGCGCCCAAGATAAGGGCGATGGAGATTATCGATGAACTGGAACCGGTAAAAAGGGGGATATATACCGGGAGCATCGGCTATCTGGGATTTAATGGTGATATTGACCTTAACATAGCAATACGCACATTTCTGGTCAAGAGGGACAGGGTCTATTTCCAGGTTGGCGGCGCAGTAGTCTATGATTCCGATCCTGATGCCGAGTTCCAGGAAACGATGGATAAAGCCAGGGCATTAATCACCGCTCTAAGTAACGCAGGAGATTAGTAATTCGAAGAAGGATGATCATAATCATCGATAATTACGATTCATTTGTATATAACCTGGCCCAGTACCTGGGAGAACTGGGCAGAGAACCGCTGGTATTTCGAAATGATGAAATAACATTAGATGAGATAGAAATACGCCAACCGTCCCACATTATCATTTCCCCCGGCCCCTGCACCCCCACAGAAGCGGGTATATCAAATGACATTGTCCATTGCTTCGGCGGTAAAATACCCATCCTGGGCGTATGTCTCGGACACCAGTGCATCGGCTATGTCTATGGGGGAAAGATAGTCCGGGCGCTAAACCCCACACACGGCAAGAGCTCCCAGGTATTTCACGATGGTAAGACCATATATAAAAACCTGCCCAATCCCTTCAATGCGGGACGATATCATTCCCTTGTCGTTGACATGGACCCGTCAAATTCCGTACTGGAAATCAGCGCAAAGACAAATGACGGAGTAATCATGGGTATCAGACATAAACGTTACGTGGTTGAGGGAGTACAATTTCACCCCGAATCAATAATGACTGCGGTTGGCCACGAGCTTCTTGGTAATTTTCTAAAGTACTCCCAACCCAAATAGAGCGAGGAGATCAATGAGTAGGATGGTATATCTTAACGGCTCGATCATGACGCCGGATCAAGCAAGTATTTCTGTTCAAGACTACGGATTCCTCTACGGATGCGCACTTTTTGAAACAATGCGGGCTTATGACGGAAAAATATTTCGACTGGATAGTCATCTTGCACGTCTGGCAAAATCGGCCACACTACTGGGAATCCAGTTAGATTTATCTATGCTAAGGTCTGCAGTATACGATCTTCTCCAGGCCAATGAACTGAGAGAAGCCAAAATACGTATCACTCTATCTGCGGGCGAGGGTGCATTTGTTCCTGATCTCGATAGCTGTAAAAACCCGAATATTTTTATTGTAGCCAGTGAATATCAGCCATACCCTGATGATATTTATCAACGAGGATTTAAGGTCATTGTCTCTTCATGGCAACGAAATAGCGGCTCGCTCCTGTCACATATCAAATCTACCAATTATCTGGAAAACCTGCTAGCGCGTCAGGAAGCCAGAAAAAAGGGGGCTGATGAAGCGATTTGGTTGAATGAAAAAGGGCTAGTGGCCGAGGGAACTATGAGCAATGTATTCCTTGTGTTTGAAGATGTTATTAAAACCCCGCCCGAAGAAAGCGGCATTCTTCCGGGAATTACACGCAGGACGATCTTTGAGATTGCAGAGTCAATAAATGTGAAGATCATTGAGGACAAAATAGACATAGAAACGCTGAAGAACGCAACTGAAATATTCATTACCAACTCCCTGATTGAAGTCATGCCTGTGACAACTATCGAAAACGTGCCGGTTAATGATGGCACACCAGGGCCTAAAACCCGACTGCTACAACAGAAATATCGCGAGGTAATTCACAAAGAATTACAATTGGCTCCGTGATGAACCTGCTATTCATGCTGTCCATCATAGTGTTCCATGAACCATCATGACACATGAGGAGTTTACATGTGAGATTTCATTGTAACACCCAACCCTTTACGAAGACCGGTTGACGACCCAGTCAGCGCGTTCTATATCAGACGCGGTATAATAATAACCTTGACGGGCGACTACGCCCGTCTGTTGCCTGCAACAATATTTAGTGAAACCGGGGTAAGACATGACTGATATACCTAAAGCCTATGAACCAAAACTGGTCGAACAGGAACGCTACAAGTTCTGGATGGACGGCGGCTATTTCAAGCCGAAGATCGACCCGAAGAAGAAGCCTTTCACCATAATAATGCCTCCGCCCAATGTGACCGGAGAGCTCCATGTTGGCCACGCCCTCACTGCGACCCTGGAAGATATCATGACCCGCTGGCACCGCATGATGGGCGATCCTTCGCTGTGGCTGCCGGGTGTGGACCATGCAGGCATCGCTACACAGGTAGTGGTGGAAAGGGAGCTTGCCAAGGAAGGACTCGACCGGCACCAGATAGGCAGGGACAAGTTCGAAGAGAGGGTCTGGCAATGGGTCAACAAATCGCGCAGCACAATCACACAGCAGCATGAGCGGTTGGGCGCATCCTGCGACTGGTCGCGAGAAAGGTTCACGCTCGACGACGGCCCCGTAAAAGCAGTTAAAACCGCCTTTGTCCGGCTTTATAATAAAGGCCTGATCTACCGTGGCGAGCGCATCATCAACTGGTGTCCACGCTGCGGGACCGCACTGTCCGACCTCGAGGTGCAGAGCAAAGACATCACCAGCAATATGTGGCACATGAAATACCCGTACAAAGACGGCAGTGGCTATGTCACCGTAGCTACTACCCGCCCTGAAACCTACCTGGGCGACTCCGCAGTAGCGGTCAATCCCGAGGATGAGAGATACACTCACCTGGTAGGCAAGAAAGTAATTTTGCCCTTTATCAAGCGGGCCATCCCGATCATAACCGACATTGCTATCGATAAGGAATTCGGCACGGGCATGGTCAAGGTCACCCCCGCCCATGACCCGGTCGACTTCGAGATTTCCGGAAGGCACAACCTGCCGGTCATCCATATACTGAATCCCGACGCTACCATGAACGATAACGCCGGGCCGTATGCCAACCTCGACCGGTTCGAGGCACGTAAAAAAATCGTGGAGGATTTCGAGAAAGCCGGCCTGATGGAGAAGATAGAGCCTTACTCTCACGCGGTCCCTCACTGCTTCAGGTGCTCCACTGTGCTGGAGCCTGAGGTAAGCAAGCAGTGGTTTGTAAAGATAGCTCCGCTGGCAGGACCAGCCATAGAAGCTGTCAAGGATGGCCGTATCCAGATATTGCCCGAGCGTTTCACGAAGATCTATTTAAACTGGATGGAGAACATCCGCGACTGGTGCATCAGCCGCCAGCTCTGGTGGGGCCACCGCATACCCGTGTGGTATTGCCAGAAATGCGGCGAAATGATCGCTTCCGTAGATACGCCCATTAAATGCGATAAATGCGGCGGCAGCGACCTGGTACAGGACCCCGATGTGCTGGACACGTGGTTCAGCTCCGGGCTATGGCCGCATTCCACCCTGGGCTGGCCGGAACAGACAGAAGACCTCAAGTATTTCTACCCGACATCGGTCATGGAAACCAGCTATGACATTCTTTTCTTCTGGGTAGTACGTATGATCATGATGGGCATCGAAGACACGGGGGACATTCCCTTCCGGGTAGTGTATTTACACGGCCTGATCCGCGATGAGAAGGGCGAGAAAATGAGCAAGATGAAAGGCAATGTAGTCAACCCGCTGGTCACGATAGACAAGTATGGATGCGATGCAATGCGGTTTGCTCTCACCACCGGCAATGCGCCCGGAAATGACATGAACATCGGAGAGCACCGTTTTGAAGCCGGCAGGAACTTCGCCAATAAACTCTGGAATGCCGGACGCTTTGTCCTCACTTCGCTCGAGAAGGAGCCATTAACCAAAAAGGCATTCACTGAAATAGCTACGAAAAAGCTAGCGGAGACCGAGGACCGCTGGATCATCTCGAGATTGAACCGGCTGGTTAAAGAGGTTGATGTCCTGATGAAGGACTTCCAGTTCGGCGAGGCCGAGCGCGAGATGCACGATTTTATCTG
>JAPLHL010000504.1 GCA_026389655.1 Chloroflexota bacterium | reverse complement strand
GCCACCGCTATCACACCGCCGATCAATGGGTTTACATAACAATAACGGCCGTTGCCGTCCGTGACCATTGATATGGCCTTGGCCGTTTCCTGAATGCGCAGCACTGCGGCATCGCTGCCGGGGAGGACGACGCTGTTATTTCCTACCTGGTGGTCATACTGGCGATAGACGGTGTGTTTGCTGCAAATATTGGGCGCCGCCAGCAACTTCAAGAGCGTTTTGCCGCTGTCTTTTGGTGAAATGTCTTTTATTTTCTTTAAATCCAACTGCTGCAGTCCATCCAGCCAGACGGGCCTTTTGGGCCGGAAGTGATATACGGGGGGTTTATTGAGTATCTCCACCGGGACATTGGCCACGACCTTGCCGCCGTCCCTGATAGTTACCATGTGGTCGGAAGTGACCGTGCCGATAATATCTGAATGCAGGTCCCAGCGGTCGAACAGGGCCTTGACCTTATGCTCATATCCTTTCTTGACTATAATGATCATTCTCTCCTGTGATTCGGAGAGCATGACTTCGTAGGGCGTCATGCCTTTTTCACGCCGCGGCACCTTTTGTACATCGATATCCATGCCGGATTCCCCTTTATCCACTGCCTCAACGGTGGCGCTGGTCAGCCCGGCGGCGCCGCAATCCTGCATGCCTACTATCCAATCGGTCTTAGCCAGCTCCAGGCAGGCCTCGATAAGCGATTTCTCCATGAAGGGGTTGCCCACCTGAACGGCGGAGCGCAGCTCGCGAACTTCTTCAAATGTGCGGGATGCCAGGCCGGAGGCGCCGTGCAGGCCATCGCGGCCGGTGTCCGCTCCTACCAGCACAATAAGGTTTCCCTTGCCATAGGCTGTGGCCTTGACCAGGCCGCCGGCCTTACCGATGCCGAGGCAAAGGGCGTTGACCAGGGGGTTGCCGGTATAGCAATCATCGAAATAAATCTCGCCGCCTACATCTGCGATGCCGAGGCAGTTACCATAGCCGGCAATGCCGCCGACCACGCCTCCCATCAGGTAGCGGTTGTGCGGTTGTTCCAGCGGGCCGAAGCGCAGCGAGTTCATAAGCGCTATGGGCCTCATGCCCATGGTAAAGATATCGCGCACTATACCGCCCACACCCGTGGCCGCTCCCTGGTAGGGCTCGATATAGGACGGGTGGTTATGCGATTCCATTTTAAAGCCGATGACCTGGCCGTCGCCGATATCGATAACGCCGGCATTTTCCTCGCCCGGCTTGATGAGTACATGCTTGCCTGCGCTGGGGAACATTCTCAACAGTGCCTTGGAATGCTTGTAGCCGCAGTGTTCGCTCCACAGCGAGCCGAACAGGCCGAGCTCGACCTCGGTCGGCTCACGGCCGATCCTCTGTACGATAAGGTTGTATTCCTTACGGCTGAGCGCTATTTCTTCGAGTGCTTCTTTAGATACTGGCAACGATAGACTCCCATATGATATTGCCGTCGGTGCTTCCAAGTATTTCTTCACAGGAGCGCTCCGGGTGCGGCATCATGCCCAGGACGTTGCCCTGCTTATTAACGATCCCTGCGATATTATTCAATGCCCCGTTGGGGTTGGCTTCTTTAGTGACCTTGCCGTCCGGCGTGGCGTAGCGGAAGGCCACCCTGTCCGTATCCTCAAGCTCTTTGAGCGTATCGTCATCGGCATAGAACCGCCCCTCATAGTGAGATATGGGGATCTTGAGCACCTGTCCCTTGCGGCACTTGTTGGTAAAGGGCGTGGAAGTGTTGCCTGTTTTCAAGTAAGTCCACTGGCAACGGTATTGCAGGTGATCATTCTGGCGGAGTACTCCGGGCAGCAGGTGGGCTTCACAGAGGATCTGGAAACCGTTGCAGATACCGATCACGGGCTTGCCTTTTTTAGAGAAGGCGGCTACAGCATCCATTACTGGAGAGAAGCGCGCTATGGCCCCGGTGCGAAGGTAGTCTCCGTAGGAGAAACCTCCCGGCAGGATAATGCAGTCGTAGCTGGTGAGGTCGGTTTCTTTATGCCAGACGTAAGCGGCCTTTTGCCCGATTATATTATGTGTGGAGTAATAGCAGTCCCGGTCGCTCCATGTACCGGGGAAAACTACTATACCAAATTTCAACTTGAACTCTCTTAAGATATTAATTGCGGCGCCGACGCCGCTGTATAGTTATTAAGATTATAGGATTGGGTCTGCCGGGTCAATACAATACCTGTATAAGTATATGCGGTATTAAATGAAATTTACAGTTTGCCAAGCAGCTCGATAACGAGATTATTGACCTCGCTGCCATCGGCCTTGCCTTTGACCTGTGGCATCAGCTTCTGCATGACCTTGCCCTTGTCACCGGGGCCCTTTGCCCCCACTTCAGCTATCACATTTTGTATAATTGCTGTTATCTCATCACGGCCCATTTGTGCGGGCATATATTCCTGCAGTATGGCCATTTCCGCTGTTTCATTGTCGACAAGGTCCTGGCGGTGGCCCTGAGTATAAGCCTCGATGCTCTCGCGGCGCTGCTTGATTTCCTTGCCTATGACCTCGATGATGCCTCCATCATCCAGCTTCTTCTGCTTGGCGATCTCGGCATAATTCATAGATGACAGGAGTGAACGTATGACAAGCTTGCGTAGCTCATCTTTGGCACGCATCGCGGCCTTAAGGTCGGTATCGAGTTTCTCGCGAAGTGACATTGTTATGCTGGTTTGTTGCTTTTGCGGCGTTTAGTTGCCTCTTTGCGCTTGCGCTGCGCTTGATGCTGGGTTTTTCAAAGAAGCCCCTGCGGCGTACCTCGCTGATAATTCCTTCTTGCTGTACTTTCCTGGTGAAACGCCTCAACAGGCTTTCAAAGCTTTCCCCTTCGCCAAGTCTTACTTCAGGCACAAAAAATCAACTCCCTTTTTATTATTTGTTGCGGCCGCCCTGTTGGGAAGCATAGAGGCAACTGACGAATGAAAATTTTAAACCGTTTAGATGGCTATGTCAAACTTGATGCAGGTTTGAAAGCGGGCGGATTTTTACAGGCCTGCATGCAGTTATATCGGTGAAATAAAAGAGGGCCGCTGCCAGAGCAGCGGCCCTTGTGCTTCATATAGTTGGAGTTTCCTATTTGCCTTTGAATTTTGGCGGGCGCTTGCCGATGAAGGCGTCCATCCCTTCCCTGATGTCCTCGGACTCGCGGCAGACCTGCTGCATGAAGTCCTCGACGGCCATCTGTGTCATCACGGAGTCTGATTTCAGCGACGTATATGCCATGCGTTTGATCATCTCGATGGAGAGGGAAGGCCCGCTGGCAAGCTGGTACGCAAACTCGCGGGCGGCTTTCAACAGCTCGTCGTGGGGTACCACGCGGTTGGCAAGGCCGATACGTTCGGCCGTGCGGGCGTCCACCTTGTCCCCGGTCCACATCATTTCCAACGCTTTGCTGATGCCCACCAGCCTTGGCAGGTAGTACGAGACGCCGCAGTCAGGGACCAGGGCGCGTTTCACGAAGATAGCGGAAAAAGTGGCCTGCTCGGATACTATGCGTACGTCGGCGGCCAGCGCATAGGCCAGCCCGCCCCCGGCAGCAATGCCGTTCACTGCGGCTATGACCGGCTTGGTAAAGCTGTCGAGTAGTTGGGTAACAACGCCAAAGGTAACGAAGGGCGTGGTATGCTCAGCCCGGCTGATGCCCGGCTGGTTCTTATCAGTCCCGTAGGGTGGTTCAGTAAGATCGGCGCCCGAGCAGAACGCACGGCCTGCGCCGGTGAGGATCAGCGCCTTGATATTTTCATCTTCGCTGAGCTCTTTCAATGCTTTGACCATCTCGTGAAGGATCGCCGCATTGAGGGCGTTGAGCTTGTCCGGACGGTTCAAGGTGAGGATTGCGATGCTGTCTTCGGTCTCGACGGTGATGAGCTTGTACGGCATTGAAGGACCTCCTGTATGTGGATGCTAAACTATACCATAATTGAAGCCAATTTGTTACCGGAGATGTTTTTGGACCGGGAAACTGCTATTCTAATAGCCGGAGGTGCAGCAATGGAAGATCTTGAAAGAGAAAAGAAACAGGGCTTTGACTGGGATTACCTGGCGGATGTGCTGGATATGAAGGCAAAACTTGGGGATAAATATCAAATACCGGGGTTCGGACTCGGCGCAACGCTGTTCTCTTTCCTGGCAAAGGCGGTTATCAATGAAATGGGTCCTGAGAAAGGTGAAGCATTGTTGAAACGGGCCGTAGAAGACTTCGGTAAAGCCAGGGGACGCCGCATTGCCGCAATCGTTAAAGACCTGGGCAAGCCCCTGACGCTGAAGAACTGGCTGATTTACAGCGATATCGATAGTGTTAACTTCGACCCTCACCCTGATTTAGACAACAATGACCTGGTGGTCAAGGCGGGTGAGTGCACCTTCTGGAATGCTGCCAGGGAATTCGGAATGGGCGAATACGCCAGGATATACTGCAAATATGCCGATTATGCAATACTCGATGGCTATAACCCTGATATTAAGCTTGTCCTGCATGACCGTCACCACGTGGGGCAGGACCATTGCGTGTTCAGGTACATCATGAAGGAATCGAACAAATAAAGTTATAATCTGCGTAAATGTCATTGCCACGTCGCCCGGTCCACTTCTGAGGGTTGCCCGCTAGATTCAAATCGGGGTATACTAAAATTCGTGCCAGCGTGGCTCAGTGGTAGAGCAGCGGTTTCGTAAACCGCCGGTCGTCGGTTCGACTCCGACCGCTGGCTCCATTCAAATCTCATATTTTTGCTACCGGTTTGCTCATATTCGAATTACAAAATTGCTGCTCCTTCCGGTCATGGATTATCCCCGTGATGTTTGGGGCTTTTTCGTTTAGCTGTAAGCCGGATATAATGATAACAGGGGTGTCTGAATGATAAAGTGGTTAAAGGCGAGTGCGCTCTTCGTTATTTGTATTTTTTTAGCGGTTGTCGTTTTGCTGCCTGGATGCGGCGTACCAACGGTTTCTGAACCTGCCCCACTTCCGCATTCTAATGTTGTTATTCCTATGGAAGGCGCGGGAGATAAGTATGACCTTTCCTATTTGAAGGATAAGGACCCGTCCCTGGTAGATAACTCGAATCTGCCCATCACACCGGTTGATAGACTGACTTTAACCGGGCGTCCTCCGATGAGCGTGGACATCGACTCTTATCGGTTGACCATATCCGGGCTGGTGAAAAACACGCTGGACCTGACGTACCAGGAGCTACTATCTTTCCCTTCAACAACACAGGTCGTGCTGTTAATCTGTCATGAATCGCATGTAGATAATGCCAGGTGGACGGGAATCCCGGTTTCCCTGCTGCTGGAGAAAGCCGGAGTATTAGATGGAGCTCATGAGGCGACGATTATTGCGCTGGACCGTTATTCACGCACACTGCCTCTCGACGTACTAAAAAAGGATGGCACTTTTGTAGCATATAAAGTCGATGATGAGACGATACCCCTTAAACACGGCTATCCTTTACGCCTGGTGGTTAAAGGTATGTACGGCGAGAACTGGGTAAAATGGTTACGTCAAATCGAGGTCAAATAAGGGTCTTTTTTCCTTAAAAGGTAACAGGCACTGTCCGGAGTCCGCGCGACGATCAGAGTTACGTTTGTTTTGAAATTTCGGCCGATATGGTGCAAAATGGCGGTGGTTAGAAGGGGTGTGTAAATGGCAGATTACCCAGGACGTGAATTGCTTACAGCGCGCCAGAGCCTGGTGGCAGGTGGAAAATTCCATTTTGGTACCTTCAAAAACCAGTTTCGCGAAGTGAATCCCCTGGACGCTAAAAACCCGCTGGGTTGCTGGCTGCCACGGTTTTTCCTCAGTTTCAGGTTGAAGGAGTGGCAGGCGTTCCAACTGGGAAATGAAAGGTGGTTCATACTTGTTGTGCTCTATAATGCCAAGGTCTCGGCTCTCGCTCAGTTTGTTGCCTATGACAAGGAAAACAAAAAGAAATACCTATTTGAAAAAATAATGCCCTCCTGGAAAATAAATGTGCCCGGATCCATATGGGATGCCAACCAGGCATATCGTGATAAGGATAGCTTTATTGAGATAGGCAGCCATCTCGATAAAGGACGATTCTATATCAATGTTAAAGTTAAGGGCAATCGGGTGACCCCTGACATAGAAGCGCATTTTGAAATGTTTCACGAATCCGGTCTGGTTGAGCCGATCGTTGTCTCAATCCCATTTGGTAAAAACCGCGGCGCGTATTCCCACAAATGCCTGATGCCCATGCAGGGCAGTATGAGCATCGGGAAAGAAAAAGTCATATTTACACGCGGTAAAAGCTTCGCTTTTATGGATGACCACAAGGGCTTTTATCCCTATGTAATGAAGTATGATTGGCTGACGGCGGCCGGATACGATGAACAAAAACAATTGACCGGGTTTAATTTGACTGACAACCAGTCAATAGATCCTGAAAAATACAACGAGAACTGTCTATGGGTAAACGGTAAGCTGAATTTGCTTCCGGCGGTAAAATTCACCCGGCCGCATGGTGATATGGGCGACTGGAGTATACGCGATAAGCATGGCATGGTCGACCTGGTTTTCAAGCCGGTGATGGCGGGCGAAATCAATATGAATGCTCTCGTACTGAAGGTCAGATACAGGGGGCCGTTCGGTTACTGTAACGGTTCAATTATTAAGCCGTCAGGCAATAAGGTGGAGATAAACGGATACTTTGGCATGGGTGAGGATAAGTACGTAAGAGGATAAATTCCAAATTCTAAAATACAAACTCCAATCTTTAAACTCTAAGCCCTGAGTAAATGAAGAAAATCTATA
>JAPLHL010000533.1 GCA_026389655.1 Chloroflexota bacterium | reverse complement strand
AGAGGATTTGACGGTAGCGACCGCGTGAAATTCCCCAAACTTATCTGGGACCAGCTTAAGAATCTTTCCGCAGATGAACTTATTGCCGCATTATTGAAAGACGACTGGGAACCGGATACTAAAGCAGGTTCTCAACGTATCTATAAACATCCGGACGGCCGGCGAACTTCTGTTCATTACCACGCCGGGAAAACCTTTGGTTCTAACCTCCTGAAAGCCCTATTTGATGATATCGGGTGGTCTGTCAAAGACCTTAGGCGGTTGAAGCTCATCAAATAGCTGACACTGTAGCTACCTTTAACACAGTGGCCTGATGGATTTTATCATCCATTGTGTATCAGGTTGGTCTCGCGTCTGCCTCGATTGCCTTTCCCCGGCTATTCTGATAGTCTTTCCGCTATGGCAAAATTAGATCATCTTTTTTCACCTATAAAAGTGGGTACCATGCAGCTGAAAAACCGCATAGTGCTCTTGCCCATGGCGCTCTACGCCGACAACGGTTATCCGTCCGGCCGTCAAACCAGGTTTTTACTGGAGCGGGCGCAGGGTGGGGCCGGCGTAGTCAGCATGCCGCTGAATACCATTCCCAGGGGTTCTGAGTTTAGCGGGTCTATGTCCTGTGATATCTCGGAAGATGTTTATGTCAAGTCACTCAAGGAGTTGACCGACCGGGTGCATGATTGTGGGACCCCGATAGTCGGGCAGCTTATCTCACTGATGTTCTGGCGCAGGGATGCCCGGTCCGCATTTGAAGTTGTCGGCCCGTCCGAGGTCTCCGTGCGCCCCAGGGCGCATAAGCCGCGTGCCATGACGGTGGAGGAGATCCACCTCTTCAGCAGCCAGTATGCGCAGGCCGCGCAGCGGGCCAGGGAGGCGGGTTTTGATGCCATAGAGATCATGGGCGGCATCGGGGGTACCATCAGCAGGTTTATGTCCCCCATCGCCAACCAGCGCAGCGATGATTACGGCGGCAGCTTTGCTAACAGGATGAGGTTTCCCCTGGAGATAATGGATGAATGCAGAATGGCGGCGGGCCGGGATTACACCATATTGTGGCGGTATTCGGGCCATGAATTCGTGGATGGCGGGTACGGCGTGGATGAGGCCTGTGAGATAGGCCGTGCCCTGGAAAAGGCCGGTGCCGGCTGGCTGAATCTGCAGGTGGGGTGGCACGACACCACGGTCCCGCTGGTTACCAAGGAGGTGCCGCAGGGACATTTTGTCTATATCGCCGAAAAGATCAAGAATTCCGTCGGCATCCCCGTAGTCACAGGTTACAGGATCACCGACCCGGAGATGGCCGACTGCATCATAGCGGATGGGAGAGCCGACCTGATCGGCATGGCCCGTGCCCTGATCAGCGATCCAGAATTGCCCAATAAGGCCGAGGCCGGCCGTCTCCACGCCATAAACAGGTGTATCTGTTGCTGCCGCTGCCTGGACCAGGGGCTTTCGCAACACAGGCCGCTGGAAGTATGCAGCGTGAATGCCAGGGTTGGGGATGAGATACTGACGGATATTACGCCGGCGGGCTGCGCCAGGAAGGTCCTGGTGGTGGGCGGCGGACCCGGCGGTATGGAAGCTGCCAGGGTAGCCGCGCTGAGGGGCCACAAAGTGACCTTATGGGAGAAGTCGGAGCGGCTGGGTGGACTGCTCCACT
>JAPLHL010000387.1 GCA_026389655.1 Chloroflexota bacterium | reverse complement strand
ATGCGTAACAGAATGGAGCCGATCGGAATACGAGTATCCCAGGTAAGTCTGGCAACCCCTCTCCATTAAAAGGTAGTCCTCCATCCCCTTGGTAACCAGCAAGCCGACCTTGTTGCCCCGGCGCATCAACAGTGTGTTGAGCATGGCCGTGCCGGAATAAATGGCTGCATTAAGGCTGGATGATCCATCTTCTACGCTGACATCCCAGTGGCTGAGGGCATCTTTGAATGATTCCTGAAAGCCCGCGGATTCATCGTGAGGAGTAGTGGCGGCTTTGCCGATGACCATATTGCCGTCCGTATCTATTAATATGGTATCGGTCATCGTTCCGCCGGCATCGATTCCAAGTATCTGTACTGAATGCATAAATTGTCTCCTTTATATGTTCCTGCAAACTAGGAATAATTGCTTAAATCCAGGTAAACGAATTACAGTTTATAGGACTTATCTATCGGCGGCATTTTCTTTTCTATCAGCTCCCTTGGATCAAATCTAGCGCCGTAAGTAGGATCATCTTCCCAGCCTTCTATGTGAGCCTCGCGCTTTGCAGCCGCTTTGAATCTTTTCCAGTCCGCCATAAAGTAAAGGAACATCTTCTGCTGCGCCAGCGACCCCTCTCCATGCAGGTTGGCGATCTGCCAGTAGGACCCGGTGTAATCCTTAACCAGTCTGCTGGCCTTCAACCTGTCCTCTGTTGGGATTCCATCCTTGCCGGCAAGATATTTTTCAATATATGGACGCAAGTCCTTGTTTTTCCAGTCTTTGTAACACGGGACCGTTGCCGGTATACCGCCGCTGATGTCCTGCACCGTCTTCATGGCCTCATGCAGATTCTCAGCAAAGCTGAATTTCGCGATGTTGGCATACATGATATTGGGCACCATCAGGCCACCCATCTCCGGCTGGCACTCAATTGCCGCCAGCTTGCTGACGGCATTGACACTCTCCGCGTACATAGCCAGCCAGGCGAGCTTGTTCCTGATATGCTCATATTTTTCAAGTCCATTATACTCCGCCATCAGGGCAGCCGAACCCACCAGCGTTTCGAGCTCAGCGGACATGCGGGTCGAGCCGAAAAGCCGGTGAAAAGTAGCGAAGGCGTAGGCGCGGCGCTCTTGGGGTAGTCCCAGTACGCTTCCTCCCCATACGTCCTGTTGTTAGGCTCAACTGCCAGCAGCTTGATACCTTTGGCATTAAGCGGTGTTGCGAAGACCAGCGCATAATCCTTTTCATCCTCGCTGGCATGAGCACGGCAGGGTAATATTATGGCTTCATTGGCGCCCGGGGTCGAACTGATATGTACCTTGGCGCCACGCACTATGATGCCATCTTTTTTCCTTTCTACTACCCTCGTATAGAAGTCTTTATGCTGGACCTGTTTGGAAGCACGCAATCCACGGTCCCCTTTAACGTCGGTTATTGCACCAGTTATTCCAATATCATTTTTCTGCAGGTATTTCCTGTAGTTTTCAACACGCTTGCCGTAGTCTGTTCCCAGGTTGGCATCCATTTTCGCAGCTGCTACGGTGGCCGCCGCCAGGGCGTCAACCCCCATGCAATGAAGCACTATCCCACCATGCCGGCAGCCCGTCATATAGCATTCCCGCCGCCTGACCATGTCCTGCACGGTCCTCGGCGGTGTATTCATGAAATTTACTTCCTCACCATCTGCATCCTTGGTAACAAACAGGTCCCTGAACTGCGGCAGGTGGGGTACCACAAAATCGGTCGCCGAAGCCATAACTATGGTCCTCAAAATAGGATGAGTCCTTACGTCTTTTACTTTCTCGCCCAGGCACC
>JAPLHL010000088.1 GCA_026389655.1 Chloroflexota bacterium | reverse complement strand
CAGGCTCAGAAGCAGACTACCGCCGAACTGGTAAAGTAAGCTCCTGGATACTCTATCTACACTTCAAATAATTGATGGGGACCGTGAAAATGAATCCCGGACCTATGTCAGGTTGCGATTCAAACCATATTTTGCCGGCTTGTTGACAAGCCGGCAAAAGTTAAAACTTTGATTTTACCATCGCTATTTATTAGGAAGGGAACTCATGGGAAAACTGATCTACCTGCTTTCGCTCCTGGTAATTATGTTAAGTATTCCTTTGACAGCCTGTAAGAACACTGCTGCCGGTTCCGCTACGACAAATGCTGTTCCAGCATCTACTGCAGTTGCCGGTGTCGATTACTCAAAACCTGAAAACTGGCTGGTGTTGCCTTCCACCATTGACAAAAAGGTAGACGTATTTTTCCTGATTCCGACCGCTTGGAAGAATAACGACCCCAACCCCACGATTTGTGCGATCGATGAACCTTCTTTAAAAGCTGAAGCGCCTTTCTACATAGACACACAGGCTTCCGCTTTTGCGACTGTAGCCAATATTTATGCGCCGTATTATCGGCAAGATAACCTGTCGCCGGTTGATCGATTAAAAGTTATCGCCGGCATACCCACGACAGATGCGGTAGCGGCCTTTGACTATTATATTAAGCACTACAATAAGGGCAGGCCGTTTATCCTGGCTGGTCATTCACAGGGATCGGACGTGCTGACCAACCTGTTGTCCATATATATGAAAGGCCATCCGGAGGTGCTGAAAAACATGGTCGCGGCCTATGTCATCGGCTTCCCCGTCACAGCCGCGTATCTGGCTGAAAATCCGTTTTTGAAATTCGCCAGGGGGCCGGACGACACGGGGGTGATCGTTTCGTATAACACTCAAGCCCCGGACGTCGCTCCTGGGACCAATCCAGTCCTCAGCGGCCTGGTAGGGGAGGTCATTAACCCGATCACCTGGACGAGAGATGAGACTCTGGCCACCACCAGTCAAGGCCTGGGGTCTTATATGCCGGACCCGGTGACGCTAAAATACTCGCGGGTGCCACAGTATGCCGACGCCAGGAACGACCAAGCTCAGGGTGTTCTGATCTGCACCACTGCTGATGAGGATACTTTATATAAACTCGCTCCAAACCTCGGTAGAGGGGTATATCATGCCTTTGATTACAGCTTTTACTATTATAATTTGCGCGAAAATGCTGCTAATAGAATTGATAAATTCTTAAAAATAATTATCCCTGGAGACAAGTAACAATCGGGGAGTTGCAGTCACGTAATGCCATTACCATTGTTTCCTGATAGCACTTCAGGAATCTGTCTAGTTCAGCTAAAGCGTTTTCTTAGCTTCGGACCTGGTGATACATTATCACTCGTCACGTATTGATCAGTTGCCTTAAGTTTTGGTTAGTATGTTAGCTAATTGTTAGCTGTTTTTAAAGCTTAAATATTATTAGTCTTAGAATGAATGTACAATTATGGCTGATTTGAATAGATATAAAAGTCGTAATCCCCTTCCTATCATTATCTTATTCGTAGTGTTTTTCATTTTGACACCCTTATTTACACTTACTGATAAAGGTGTTATGGATAAAATTGTGGGACTGAAACTTATGCTTTATCAGACTGTACTCAGTACATATTCTCCTCATTGCGATAACGTTTCGATTCCCAAAGTACAGGTAATGATTACTTATCTGTATGACAAAGATGGAAATTATGTTCCTGGGACCAATGGGATGCCAGTAAATATCGCAAATAGTAAAGAGGCAAGAAACCCAACTTGGGAGCAACTTGTATGGTTCCTTAAATGCGATAATACTGATAAGCAAAAATAGGTAGATAATATATATAATAGCATGGACAATGCGGTGATG
>JAPLHL010000305.1 GCA_026389655.1 Chloroflexota bacterium | reverse complement strand
TCGACAGTATGACCACCAGGTAGGAAATAACAGCGTCGTCCTCCCCGGCAGCGATGCCGCAGTGCTGCGCATTCAGGAAACGTCCAAGGCCATATCAATGGTCACGGACGGCAACGGCCGTTATTGTTATGTAAACCCATTTGTCGGCGGTGTCATCGCCGTGGCCGAGGCAGCCCGCAATACCGCATGCAGCGGGGCCAGGCCCATGGCCATCACCAACTGCCTGAATTTCGGTAATCCCGAGAAGAACGACGTCTATTACCAGCTAAGGGAATGTATAAAAGGCATGAGCCACGCCTGCAAAAAGTTAAAGGTCCCGGTCATCAGCGGCAATGTCAGCCTTTATAATGAGACCCGGGGAGTCGCCATTTTCCCCACACCGGTCGTCGGCATGGTCGGCCTAATTAAAAATGCCAGCCGCCACTGCTCCTCAGGATTCAAGGGCGAAGGCGATATAGTGTGCCTGCTGGGCAAACCCGGCGGTGACGAAAGCCTGGGCAGCAGCGAGTACCTTCAGCTTATCCATGGAAAAGTGACCGGCAGCCAGCAGATAGATATAGATACAGAAAAACGCCTGCACGAGTGCGTAATAAAAGCATGTGAACGGGGGCTCCTGAAATCGGCCCATGATTGTTCCGATGGCGGCCTTGCGGTAGCGCTGGCTGAGAGCTGCATCATGGGCAATATTGGATTTACCGGCAAGGTCAGCTTCAAGGGACGCCTGGATGCCGCCCTCTTCGGAGAGGCACAGTCCAGGGTAATAGTATCGGTCAGCCCGGCATCGGCAAGCAAACTTGAAAGCCTCGCCTACCAGATGAGTATCCCGCTCACCAGGCTGGGTACAACAGGCGGAACCGACCTGGTTTTGAAAAGTCTTATGGATTTGCCCGTCAGTGAGCTCCACCACGCATGGTGGAACACCCTGTAGAATGTGCGATATTATATTCCGGAGAAAAACAATTGGCAGACGTATCTGAATTTAAGGGAGTTAGATACAACCCCGAAACAGTCCACTATATGGCGGACGTGATCTGCCCGCCTTATGACGTTATATCTCCCCAGGAACAGCAGTCCCTATATGACAGGAGCCCGTACAACATGGTCCGTGTTGAGTACGGCGAGGAGATAACCGGGGACAGCGAGAGCAACAATAAATACACGCGGGCGCGCGATGCATTTAACCGGTGGATGAAAGACGATATTCTCATGCAGGACAACGTGCCCAACTATTATGTTCATGAACATTGTTTCGAGATTGGTGAAAGCAAAAGAAAGCGCCTTGAGCTCTTCGCCTGTGTAAAGCTCGAGCCCTGGGAGAACAAGGTCATCTTTCCACATGAGTTCACCATGGCGAAAGCCAAGGCGGACAGGTTGGACCTCATGAAAGCCTGCACGGCCAACTTAAGCCCCATCTTCGGTTTGTATGAGGACCCAGGGGGCAAGATTAATCAGCTTATGGTTACCCGCGTGAAGGCAACCCCCACTTACAGTTTCCAGGCCGGCGACATCCACCGCTTCTGGGCGGTAAACGAGCCGGAGTTTGTGCAACGGGTAAGCCACTTCCTGATTCCCAAACCCATCTATATAGCCGACGGCCACCATCGCTACGAGACTGCATTGGCCTACCGCGATTACCGCCGCCAGATCAACCCTCATGGTACTGACAACGAAGCCTACAACTATGTAATGATGGCTCTCGTCTCTTTCTCAGACCCCGGCATCATCATCCTGCCCATACACCGGCTGGTGCGCGGCATATCCAACGAGACCCTCAGGCAATTCAAAGAGGAATTGCCGAAGTACTTCGAGATCATCGAAGCAAACAGTGAAAATGTCTCCATGACAGATGACAGATTGGGAACGATCAAAATATGCGGCCTGGAGAAAGGGCAGGTGCTGGGCCTGACCCTGTTGCCGCGCATCAAGGTGAATGATTTTCTCACGAAGAAGCGTTCGGAAGCTTATGGTAAGCTGGACGTCAGCGTGGTACAGCATATTATCTGTGAAAAGCTGCTGGGGCTACCGGAGGGGGACACAGATAACCTGGCCTATACACCCAGCGGGGAAGCAGCATGCCGGCTGGTTGATGCCGGCCAGTTCCAGTTCACCATATTGCTGAACCCCATCCCGGCCAGGACCATTAAAACGATCGCCGACGCCAACGACCGCATGCCGCGCAAGTCCACGTTTTTCTATCCCAAGCTGCCGACCGGGTTGGTCATGCACAGACTGGACGGCGAAGTCTAGGCTACGAAGACTTCCACTTTATCACGGCCTTCCTTCTTTACTTTGTATAATGCCGTGTCAGCCTGTGAAATAACGTGGTCCAGCATGCAATCCGCATTAGATACCTCGGTCAGGCCTATACTGACCGTAACATTAACGGAAGTTTCCCGATCAATTCGTATGCCTTCTGTGGCGAGGGTCTGCCTTATACGCTCTGCTACGATCCAGGCGTCATTCAGATGCGTTTCAACCAGCACTATTCCGAACTCCTCACCCCCCAACCTTCCCAGGATATCTATATTCCTTAGCTGGTTTTTAACCAGGTCTGCAAAATGCATCAGTACTTTATCACCGGCCTGGTGCCCGTAGGTATCATTGACCGTTTTAAAATGGTCCAAATCCAGCATCATAAAACTGAAAGGCCTTTCATAGCGCCTGCATTTAATCACTTCCTTTTCCGCCAGCTCGAGGAATTTTCTGCGGTTGTACAGGCCTGTCAACTCGTCTATCTCTGCCATCCTGGCAATTTCGGCCTGCAAGCCGACCTCCTCTTCCAGGATTTTGAACTCATTGCGGCGTTGCCGATACATATGTATCGATATAAAGAAACCTGCAAAATTCCCCGTTATGAAAGTGAAGAACACAGTATTGGCCAGAGCCTGGCTCAACGGCTCCTTGAACGCAAGAAGCGCAAGTATTTCAGCCGAAGTGAGTATCAGCGCTGCACCCATCCTGAAAAGCAGCCCGCTGGGGATGACAACAAAGAACATGATTATGACTAACATATCTACAAAAAAGCTCTGCACAAACTCAACTGGCCGGCTAGCCTGAATCAGCACGAGCGCCAGTGTTCCGGCCACCGCCCATGAAAAGACTATCCAGTCATAACCGGTAGGATTTTTTACTTTATGCAGGGCTACTACAGTAACGATTGAAGCAATCAGGCAAACTGATCTGATTATAACCAGGTTATAGAATGTGGAAGTAAAATGGTAAAACAGGTAATCATTATAAGCGAAGAATACAAGTGGTATCATTATTAGCAGAATGCCCCACGTCGCCTGTTTTACATCATCCGTGAGAAAATGCATCCGGTAGCGCCGCTCTTGCTTGCCCGGCAGCCTGCCCTCGATGCTAGTTAAATCAAATTTCATCAACCAGGGACCCCACGTCAACACATTAACCAATAATGATACGCTCTAATTTGGCCGTTGACAAAACCCCCGGCGGAAAACTTCTAGAGAGGTAGCTGCGGTAGCTGATGACCTGGAAAAAGACGGCTTAACACTTCCTGGCTATTCCGCAATTTCAAACACCGTGCTGGTATAAGCCAGTGCCGCCGCTTCTTCAAAAGAAGACCGCCTGGGCTCACGGACTGACAGCAGCCTGCCGATGGTCTTGCTTTGAAGAGCATTGAAGAAACTGCATTGCCTCCACATCACCTGCAGCGTATCACGTGTCCCGCCATATAGGATGAAGTCGATTTCCTTTAAATGCGGCTCTATTATTTCACGCGCGTGTATTTCAACCCGTGTGAAAAAATACTCCATCTGTTTCTCACGGTGCCTGGCGAAACGGTTGGCCGACGATCCGCCCTTATGATGCCGGGCATGCACCAGGCCCGTACCCGCTTTACCTTCAATTAGCCTTTCGCCCTGAAAAATACCTATGGCATAATGTCCCAATCTGACCAGCACCAGGCCCAACCGCCAGTCGTGTACCAGCATCATTTTTAACAAACCGGCATCATACGAGCGCGCAACCTTGCTCTCCTTTAGAGGGAACGGCGGCCAGATTACAAGTGTTTTGTCCATAAGGTAAAGCACAACGGCCCCCGTCGGAGATTTCTCAACCTTTCCGGCAATTTCACCCAGCAGTTGCCCGCGGTCAAGAACCGCCAGCAGCGTTTTTTCAATTTCCGGCCCGGGCATTGAAGGAGTAAAGTACGCTGTAAAAGCAGGCGGGGCCTCTTCCAGCTTGCCCAACCAACGTAAAGCCCCCACACGCGTTAGAGTCGATTGATTAGTAATCATACATTTATTTATACCCTAAACTCTAAATACTAAATCCTAAACAAGTTCAAAATTCCAATGTCATTGCGAGGGGCTTTAGCCCCGTGGCAATCTGCTGCATGGTCATAAACAGGCCTAGAGATCACTTCGTCGCCTTCGGCTCCTTGTATCTTAAACATGGGTTATAATCGAATGGCACGGTAGGCCGTTGGCTCCTTGGTCATACAAAGGCCGTTCACGAGCATGGTCGCCGTGCCTATCTAAGTAAGCCCGAAC
>JAPLHL010000121.1 GCA_026389655.1 Chloroflexota bacterium | reverse complement strand
GGCCGGCATCAAGGACCCGTTGAAAGAACTGGATCTGGTAGAGACACATGATGCATTCACAATCAGCGATATCCAGACGTACGGCGACATAGGTTTACGCCCTTACGGGAAAGAACCCGAGTTTATCGAGTCAGGAGACGGCTATTACGGCGGCAAGTGCCCATCCAACCTTTCCGGAGGACTTATCGGTACGATGCATGCAGTAGGTGCGACCGGAATCTTCTCAGGCGTTGAATGCTTATGGCAGTTACAGGGTAAATATGACCAGTTCCATGGCGATCCTAAAATCTGGAAATCATTCGGCAAACAGAAGCCCAAGGACTGGAAGAGCCTCCAGGTAAAGAATGCCAAGAAGGCAGCCTGGGTCTCACATGCCGGCGTGGGTTCACATGTAACCGTCGGCGTCCTCGAGAAGGCATTTTAAAGGAGATAAGAATGTTAGAAGAACTTAAGACTAAATACATCGGCACTCCCCTGGAAATAATGCAGGATGACGACAGCGGCATGGTGGTATATACACCAAGAAGCGGTGTGCACCGCCATACATACGGAAAACTCTCACCCTTTTTCAGGGCTTTGAAAAAAGGCAAGCTCATGGCTACTAAGTGCGTCAACCCCAAATGTGAAGAAAAACGCATGTGGCTTCCCCCCAGAGCGGACTGCCCTGACTGCAACCAGCCCATGAAATGGGTTGAGATACCCAATCCGGTAATAGGTACTATTCACACCTACGCTAAATTGGTATATCCCGGAGCCGGCATCGAGCTTCAAGCCCCTTATTACCAGATAGATGTTGAAGTTCCCGGATGCTGCACAATATTCAAAGGCTACCTGACGCGCGGTACTGCAAAAATAGGTATGAAGGTTAAGGCCGGCTTCAACACCAAGAAGCCGTCCAATACCATACTCGATATTTACTGGGAGCCCGTAAAGTAGCTTTCGCAACATTTATCGGTAACGGGGGTTACCGATACCATCAAGGTAAGGTATAATGATAGGCAGTCTTGCATCAAGGTATGTGAGGCTGTCTATCATTAATAATATTGCAATCTGATTATTTCAATAGAATTTGAAAAGGAGAACATACCGATGGAAGTATTGCAAGAAGGTCAAGGCAAGCTAGTAGGTTGGCACGATCCCGACGAAAACCGCGAGTACGTCCTCCATAACAAGTCCCGGGAGTTAAAGGACAAAACTACAACTGCCAAGGACGCTGTGTCAAGGTTCGTCAAAGACGGCGCTTATATTGCGAGCGGCGGCTTCGGTCATGCCAGGGTCTCAATGAACATTATCTACGAAATCATCCGCCAGAAAAAACGTAATCTCATTATGGCCGGCAAGACTGCCGTACATGACCTGGACGTCCTGGTAGGCAACGGATGCGTATCCGAGGTAGAAGTTGCATACAGCTTCGCTCACGAGGTCAGGGGACTTTCACCCGCCAGCAGGCGCATGGTAGAAACCGGCAAATGCAAGGTAATTGCCGAGACCAGTAATGCCGGCTATCAATGGAGGTTCCTGGCAGGAATGATGGGGCTTCCCTTTATACCAGCCCGCAACATGCTCGGTACCGACACCGGAAAATACAGCTCTACCAAGGTTGTGAAAGACCCGTTCACCGGCAAACCCATCACCCTTATCCCGGCCGCTTATCCTGATGTTGCGTTCATTCATGTACACCGCTGCGACATCTATGGCAACTGCCAGATAGACGGTATCATGGTAGAGGATTTCGAACTTGCACGATGCGCACGCAAGCTTATCATTACCACAGAAAAAATTATCGATAATGACATCATAAGAGCAACCCCGTGGCATACCTCTATCCCCTTTTATCTTGTTGATGCAGTTGTTGAACAGCGTTATGGGGCACACCCCTGTGAAATGCACGGAGAATATTTCTTCGATGAAGAGCACATCGCCGAGTGGTTGGCAGTTTCCAAGACCGATGAAGGCATACAGAAATATGCTGAAAAATACATTTTCGGCGTTTCGGACTTCGACGAGTACCTTGCGGTATGCGGAGGCTTTAAGAAATTGGACTTCCTGATCAAGCGCGAGGAAATGCGCGTGCCTCTGATAACACCGTGGCGTAAGTAATCCGGGGATTCGTCTATTTATTACGAGGGAGAAAAAAAGTCATGAGCAATAATCAGGAAAAGAAATATAACATGAGGGAATTCCTGGCTTTTACCGCTGCCAGTATCCTGGAAGACGGTAAGGCCGCATTCGTGGGCACAGGGTTGCCAATGATAGCCGGTATGCTTGCCCAAAAAACACATGCACCCAACCTGCTGATGATATTTGAAGCAGGCAGCATCGGACCGCAATTGCCCGAATTACCTATATCAGTAGGACAGGGGCTTACCACCTACCACGCTCTTGCGGCGTCAAGCATGCACGATGTGATGTCAGCCTGCCAGGCAGGCTTTATTGACTATGGTTTCCTGGGTGGCGCACAGATTGATATATATGGAAATATCAATACCACCGTAATTGGGCCCCATGATACACCTAAAACCCGCTTACCGGGCAGCGGCGGGGCTAACGACATAGCTTCATTCAGCCACAGGACAGTCCTGATGTTCGGTAATCAGACGAAACGTACATTCGTTGAAAAACTGGACTTTCTTACTACACCGGGCTTTCTTACCGGCCCCGGTGCTCGTGAAAAAGCAGGCCTGCCTTCAAATACAGGGCCTTACCGGGTAATCTCTCAACTCGCTATGTACGATTTTGACGACAAGACTAAGAAAATGAGGCTATTTTCCCTGCATCCGGGAGTTACTATTGAAGAGGTCAAGGACAACAGCAGCTTCGATATAATTATTCCCCAGAAATACGGAATTAGCGCTGAACCAGGCGATAAGGACCTGGAGTTGCTGCGCAAAGTAATCGACCCGACCGGAATGCTAATCGGGAAATAGGTCTTTTCAGGCTCACGAAAACAGGATATATAACAAAATATTAAAATACCGGCATGCGGAGATAGTTCGCATGCCGGTATTTTTTTACCTGCGAGCAGGGCTTGAGCTGAGCACACTACCTTTTTTCAAGACGTCCTTCAGATAGCGCGCTGTAGCGGAGTCTTTAATTTCCGCCACTTCCTCCGGTGTGCCCTCAGCTATCAGATAACCGCCTTCATCACCGGCGCCGGGGCCAAGATCAATTATATGATCAGCGTTCTTAATAACATCAAGATGGTGTTCAATGATTATGACAGTGTTGCCCGAGCTGACAAGCCTCTGCAATACTTTCAGCAGGCAATCAATATCAGCAAATGACAAACCGGTTGTAGGCTCATCGAGGA